>NZ_CAXSVO010000015.1:0-99849 GCF_964240875.1 Ruminococcus sp. 5_1_39BFAA
ACAGCGCTAAAAATCGCTACACTGCCCGTATTTTCAGGCATTGTAGCGATTCTATTTTTTCTCAACTGTCAAAGACCGGATTTTAACTCATTCTTTTTAAAACGTCCAGTAAGACATTATGAAATTTAGGGTTTTTTCGACACCATTTTCAGGCTTGTAAAATCTCGTTAATTTCTTGACTATTTCACTCCACTATAGTAAGATTAACTAATAAGAAATAAAAGAAACTCAAAAAATAACATATACCAAGGAGGAAACAGAATTATGAGTCAATGCTATGGATGCAAAACCTGCCAGAGCGCAGACAAACCTTTAGAGAACTACATCCGTTCTCTTCCCATGGAAACCTCTCACCACCGCGTAGACACTCAGAAAACAAAATGCGGTTTCGGTCTTCAGGGCGTCTGTTGCCGTCTCTGTTCCAATGGTCCCTGCCGGATCACTCCCAATTCCTCCCGCGGAATCTGCGGAGCCAATGCAGATACTATCGTAGCCCGTAATTTTCTTCGGGCCGTTGCTTCCGGAAGCGGCTGCTATATCCACATTGTAGAAAACACCGCTCTGAATTTAAAGAAAACAGCCCAGAAAAAAGGAGAATTAAAAGGTCTGAAATCCCTGAACCATCTGGCTGATATCTTCGGGATCGAAGAATCTGACGACTACATAAAAGCAGAAAAGGTAGCTGATGCAGTTCTTGCAGATCTGTACAAGCCGGAATATGTAAAGGCAGAGCTTGTGGAAAAAATCGCCTATGCGCCCCGTGTAAAACGCTGGAAAGAGCTTGGCATCATGCCTGGCGGTGCAAAATCCGAAGTTTTCAAGGGTGTTGTAAAGTGCTCCACCAACTTAAACTCCGATCCCGTGGATATGCTTACCGACTGCTTAAAGCTTGGTATCTCCACAGGTGTTTACGGTCTGACTCTTACCAACCTTTTAAATGACGTTCTTCTGGGCCAGCCGGAGCTTCGCCCTGCTCCCGTAGGTCTGCGTGTCATTGACCCGGACTATATCAACATCATGATCACCGGGCATCAGCACACCATTTTCGTAGATCTCCAGGATAAACTGGTTTCCCCGGAGGCTGTTGCAAAGGCACAGGCTGCAGGTGCAAAAGGCTTTAAGCTGGTTGGCTGTACCTGTGTGGGACAGGATTTACAGCTTCGCGGCGCTCATTACACAGAGGTATTCGACGGTCACGCAGGAAACAACTATACAAGCGAAGCAATCCTTGCAACCGGCGCCATTGATGCCGTTCTTTCTGAATTCAACTGTACTCTTCCAGGTATCGAACCGATCTGTGACGAGCTGAAGATCAAACAGATCTGTCTGGACGATGTTGCAAAGAAAGCAAATGCGGAGCTTCTTCCGTTTAATTTTGATGAGCGCGAGGCGCAGAGCGAGATCATTATCGACAAGATCGTAGACGCATATAAAGAACGCCGCGGCAGTGTTCCCATGAATCTTCTTCCGGAGCACGGCAATGATAACACCCTTACCGGTGTCAGCGAAGGCTCCTTAAAGGACTTCCTGGGCGGAAGCTGGAAGCCGCTGATCGACCTGATCGTATCCGGTGATATCAAGGGTATTGCCGGCGTGGTAGGCTGCTCCAACCTGACAGCAGGCGGACACGACGTGCTTTCCGTTGAGCTGACAAAAGAGCTGATTGCCCGCGATATCATTGTCCTTACTGCAGGCTGCTCCTCAGGAGGAATTGAAAACTGCGGTCTGATGACTCCCGAAGCAGCAAAATTTGCCGGGCCTAAGCTCCGTGCTGTCTGTGAGAAGCTTGGAATCCCGCCTGTACTGAATTTCGGTCCCTGCCTTGCCATCGGACGTCTGGAGATCGTTGCCACAGAGATTGCCGCAGAGCTTGGAGTTGACCTGCCGCAGCTTCCGCTGGTTCTCTCCGCAGCACAGTGGCTGGAGGAGCAGGCGCTTGCAGACGGATGCTTCGGTCTTGCCCTTGGCCTTCCTCTCCACCTTGGCCTGCCGCCATTTGTTACCGGAAGCCCGGTAGCTGTAAAGGTACTGACAGAGGATATGAAGGAGATCACCGGAGGCCAGGTTATCATTAACCCGGATGCAAAGGCTTCTGCTGACATTCTGGAGAAGATCATCGAAGAGAAACGAAGCGCATTAAATATCTAGGAGGTGGTGTATATGAAACGAATTTTCATTGACGCCGCCAAATGTGACGGCTGTAAAAACTGTGTGGTTGCCTGTATGCAGGCACATCGCCAGGACGAAGGTACCGTATATACCCTGGACCTTACCGATATCCGTAACGAATCCCGCAACCACATTGTGCTGAGCGAGGACGGAAGCTATAAGCCCATCTTCTGCCGCCACTGCGACCAGCTGGAATGCGCAATGTCCTGCATGAGCGGAGCCCTTGTAAAGGATCCGGAAAGCGGTCATGTGCTTTATGATGAAACCAAATGCGGTTCCTGCTTTATGTGCGTTATGAACTGCCCTTACGGAGTTTTAAAGGCAGATACCGCCACCAGGACAAAGGTCATCAAATGTGATTTCTGTCACCACGACCCGGAAGGCCCGAGCTGCGTAAGAGCCTGTCCCAAGCAGGCCATTTATGTGAAGGAGGTGGAAGAATGAGACATATTATTATCGGTGTGGGCGCTGCCGGAATCCAGGCTGCCAAAACCATCCGTGCCCAGCAGCCCGATGCAGTGATCATCATGGTTTCCACAGATGAACATGTACATTCCCGCTGTATGCTCCATAAATATTTAAGCCATGAGCGGGATGAGGCTGCCCTTTCCTTTGTACCGGAGGATTTCTTTGAAAAGCAGAATATTTATTGGATGAAAAACAGCACCGTGACCTCCATAAACGATGCGGAAAACACTCTGACTCTCGGTGACGGCAATGTTCTTTCTTATGATAAGCTTCTGATCGCCACAGGCGCGCACAGCTTCATTCCTCCTGTGGGACAGTTCCGGGAAGCAAATAATGTGTTTGGACTTCGTGACTTAAGTGATGCTCAGGCGATCCGTCCTCTGGCAGATAAAGCGGAAAAAATCCTTGTGGTCGGCTCCGGCCTTGTGGGTATGGATGCTGCTTACGCCTTTCTGGAGCAGGGGAAAGCTGTTACGGTCGTGGAGATGGCTGACCGCATTCTTCCCCTGCAGCTTGACGAGATTGCAGGAAATACCTACCGGGAGCAGTTTGAGGCCCACGGCTGCCGTTTCCTTCTTGGGAAAAAGGCTTCCGAAACCATCATGAACCAGTCCGGCGCTATTGAGGCTGTGGTTCTGGATGACGGAACAAAGATTGATTGTGATCTGGTCATTGTTGCAGCAGGCGTGCGTCCTGCTATCGAATGTGTACAGGGAAGCAATATCAAAGCAGAACGCTTTATCGAAGTAGATGAAAACCTTAAGACAAGCTGTGACAATATTTATGCAGCCGGAGATGTTGCCGGCATTTCCGGTATCTGGCCCAATGCTATGAAGCAGGGCGAGACAGCCGCTTACAATATGTGCGGACTGAACATGAAATATATTGACCGCTATGCCATGAAGAATACCATGAATTTCTATGGGATCACAACCCTGTCCCTTGGACGCGGCATGATCCAGGACGGCGACCAGGTGGTGGTACAGCATGACTCCAAGGGATACAAGAGAGCCATCATCCGCGATGGCAAGCTGGACAGTATTTTAATCCAGGGTGCTATTGACTACAGCGGCGTTTACCAATATGTGATTAAAAATCAGATCGATCTCAGTAATCTGAATACTGATATTTTTGATCTGTCCTTCGCTGATTTTTACGGAACGGACAGCCTTGGTCAGTATATGTATCCCTGATACCAGGGCGAAACAAAAAGCATGTCTGCGGCAATTTCTGCTGCGGACATGCTTTTTCATTTCTTTTTGTCTGCCAATGCTAAGTTTGTATTAAGCTTTTCAGAGGCTTGCGCAGGCAGCCTGTATTTCTGCTTCGCAGGATCTCATAGCAAGGATGGTCTTCTCAAACAGATCGTTCAGCTCCCAGCCCAGCATCTGCGCGCCCTTTTCGATCACATCGCGGGAACAGCCTGCTGCAAAGCGTTTATCTTTGAATTTCTTTTTCAGGCTTTTTGTTTCCATATCCATCACACTTTTGGACGGACGCATCAGGGCAGCCGCACCGATCAGTCCAGTCAGCTCATCGGTTGCAAAAAGAATTTTTTCCATAATATGCTCCGGCTTCACTTCTGTACAGATTCCATAACCGTGGCTGCAGACTGCGTGAACCAGCTCCTCAGACGCATGGATCTCCGCCAGAAGCTCCGGTGCTTTTTTACAATGCTCCTCCGGCCATTTTTCGAAATCCACGTCATGAAGAAGTCCTGCAAGACTCCAGAATTCTTCATCCTCTCCGTTTTCCCTGGCAAACCATTTCATAACACCTTCTACAGTCAGCGCGTGCTGGATATGAAACGGCTCCTGATTATATTTTTTCAAAAGTGCCAGTGCCTCTTCTCTTGTAAAATTCGCGTTCATAATTCTATCCTCCTCTGCTTCGTCCTTCCGGACCATCTGCTTTTTTAGATCCTTGGCTTCGTTCCTTTCGTATCCCGTTTCGCAAGCTTGACCTTGTTCAGGGAATACGTTTTTTCATGGTGGGTAATGGTATATTCCTGATGAGCCTCCAAAAGGTATGCATGTTCCAGGGAATCTCCATCGGAAAGCTTCATTCCCTTCACGCCCATAGAGGTCTTCTTCATGACAGAAATCTCCTGCTTCAGGAATCGCAGGAAGTATCCGCCCCGGCTCTGGAGCACTACTTGTTCCATCTCGTCTGCTCTTCCCACAAAGATCAGCCTGTCACCTTCTCCAAGCTTGGTGGAAGCAATCGTACGCTTTGCCACATCAAATTCCTGTCCCGCTACAAGCTTGCACATAGAAGCCTGGGTGACAAACAGCAGGGAAGCATTCTTTACCTGCCCCATGGGAGCCACATAAAGCATCTGCTCCTGGGAGCTGTCATAGTTACTCAGATTGTCCACAGGCGTTCCCTTATCACGGAAACGAACAAGAGGAATGTCCGCCACCTTCACGGAGTGCATCCGTCCCATATCGGTAAAAATACAGATTTTATCCGTATTCATACAGGTAAACACGTATTTGTTTTCCCCATGGGCAGCCTCTTTATTTCTCTCATAAGCGTTTTTATCGATGATCTTCATATATCCAAAGCGGTCCATCAGGAAGCAGACTTCCATCTCTTCCATCTTCTTTTCCTCATAGACAGCTTCCTGGGCATTTTCGATAGAGGTACGGCGCTTGGTGCCGTATTCCTTTTTAATGCTGTCCAGCTCCTTTATGATCACATTTGACATGGAATCATAATGATTCAGGATGTCCTCATAGAGAGCAATATTCTTCATTGTCTCATCATACTCAGCCTGCAAAGCCTCGATTTCCAGTCCGATCAATTTGTAAAGGCGCATTTCCAGGATAGCGTTAGCCTGCCTTTCGGAAAAATGCAGTGCCTTTGCCGCCTTTTCGCTGGCTTTGGATTTGAACTTAATGCCCTCAGTCACGCCATCCACCAGGCATTTTTTTACCTGCTCCCGGTTTTTGCTGCCCCGGAGGATCTCAATGATCAGGTCGATCACATCACAGGCTTTGATCAGACCTTCCTGGATCTCCTTTTTCTCCTGCTCTCTGGCAAGGAGGGTATTATATTTCCTTGTGGTGATTTCAAAAAGAAAGTCCACATGGTATTCAATGATCTGTTTCAGGCTTAAGGTTTCCGGTCTGCCGCCTGCCACTGCCAGCATATTGACGCCAAAGGTGTCCTCCAGACGTGTCTTTTTATACAGCATATTGGTCAGGTTTTCCACATCCGTGTCTTTTTTCAGCTCCAGAACGATACGGATTCCTTCTTTTGAGGACTGGTTGGAAATATCCACAATGTCCGTAGTCTTTTTTGTCTCCACAAGGGCTGCCACATCGTTCAAAAACTTGCCGATATTGGCTCCCAGCATGGTATAGGGAATCTCCGTGATCACAAGCTGTTTCCGACCGCCTTTCAGCTTTTCTGTCTCTACCCGTCCACGGAGGCGGAGCTTTCCGGTTCCTGTTTCATAAATCTTTAAAAGCTCATCCTGATTCACCACAATTCCCCCGGTCGGAAAATCCGGTCCTTTCAGGTAACGCATCAGTCCTTTGACGCTGATATCATTATTTTTCATGTATGCCTTTACCGCATCCACAACTTCCCCCAGATTGTGAGGCGGGATGCTTGTGGCCATACCGACGGCAATACCGTCTGCCCCGTTTATAAGGAGGTTGGGGATCTTTACCGGGAGCACGGCAGGCTCTTTCTCCGTCTCATCGAAATTCGGCATAAAATCCACAACATTTTTGTCAAGGTCAGCCAGAAAAACCTCCTGTGTCAGCTTTTCCAGACGCGCCTCCGTATATCGCATGGCAGCGGCGCCGTCGCCCTCAATAGAGCCGAAGTTTCCGTGACCGTCTACCAGTGTTTTTCCTTTTTTGAAATCCTGCGCCATGACCACAAGCGCCTCATAAATAGAGCTGTCGCCATGGGGATGGTATTTACCCATGGTATCTCCCACAATACGGGCACATTTACGGTATGGGCGGTCATAGCGGATCCCCAGCTCATACATATCATAGAGTGTTCTTCTCTGAACCGGTTTCAGTCCGTCCCGCACATCCGGCAGCGCTCTGGACACAATGACACTCATAGCATAGTCAATATATGATTTCTGCATAACCTCCGCATAGTCAGTCGCAATTACATTTTCCTGTTTTGTTTCCATCTGCGTATCATTCCTTTTTCTTATACATCAAGCTCTGCATCTGCCGCATGTTCATAGATAAATGCTTTTCGCGGCGGCACATCGCTGCCCATGAGAATTTCTGTCACGCTGGATGCCATACGGGCATCCTCGATTTCCACCCGCTTCATTCTCCGGGTTTCGGGATTTAAAGTGGTTTCCCAAAGCTGCTCCGCATCCATCTCGCCCAGACCTTTATACCGCTGAAGGGTAAAGCTGCCCGGCTTGTGGGTGCGGCGGTATTTCTCCAACGCTTTATCGTCGTACAGATACTCCTCCGCGCCTTTTTTCGGCATAACCTTATAAAGAGGCGGCATGGCAATATACACATGCCCCTCATAGATCAGCTCGGGCATAAACCGGTAAAACAGCGTCAGCAAAAGCGTAGAAATATGTGCGCCATCCACATCCGCATCCGCCATGATCACAATTTTGTCATAGCGGAGCTTCGTGATATCAAAATCATTGCCGTAGCCCTCGGAAAAGCCGCAGCCAAAAGCATTGATCATGGTCTTGATCTCTGCATTTGCCAGCACCTTGTCAATGGTGGCCTTCTCTACATTCAGTATCTTTCCCCGGATGGGAAGGATTGCCTGGTAATTTCTGTCCCTGGCCGTTTTTGCTGAGCCTCCCGCGGAATCTCCCTCCACGATAAAGATCTCGCACTGGGAAGGGTCTTTTTTCTCGCAGTTGGCAAGCTTGCCGTTGGAGTCAAAGGAATACTTCTGTTTTGTCAAAAGGTTCGTCTTTGCGCGCTCCTCAGTCTTGCGGATCTTCGCCGCCTTTTCCGCACAGGACAGGATGGTTTTCAGCATTTCCAGATTTCTGTCAAAGAAAAATACGAGCTGCTCGCCCAATACCTTACCTGTGGCTCTGGAAGCATCCTGATTGTCAAGCTTTGTCTTTGTCTGTCCTTCAAATCGCGGCTCCGGATGCTTGATCGAAATAACAGCCGTCATGCCGTTTCGTATATCCGCTCCCGTAAAATTGGCGTCCTTATCCTTCAGTACCCCAATCTCCCGGGCATAGGTGTTCATCACTGTTGTAAAAATAGTCTTAAAGCCAGTGAGATGCGTACCGCCCTCAGCGTTATATATATTATTACAAAAACCCAGCACATTTTCCCTGAATTCATTGGTAAACTGAAAAGCAGCCTCCACCTGGATTCCCTCGGATTCTCCTTTCAGATACACAGGCTCGTGCAGAGCCTCAGCATTCTGGTTCAGATCCTTAATATAGCCCACGATCCCGTCCGGCTCATGGTAAGTAATGCTCTCCGGCTCCTCTTCCCGCAGATCCTCAAAGCATATAGTAAGCTCAGGATTCAGATATGCAGTCTCATGGAGACGGCTTTTCACATCTGCTGCGGAAAACCGTGTTTTTTCAAAAATCTCCGGATCCGGAAGGAAATTGATACAGGTTCCTGTCTCCTTCGTCCTGCCAAGCCTGGGCAGAAGCCCTCCCTCAAGCTCCAG
Source organism: Ruminococcus sp. 5_1_39BFAA (assembly GCF_964240875.1). Classification (NCBI taxonomy): domain Bacteria; kingdom Bacillati; phylum Bacillota; class Clostridia; order Eubacteriales; family Oscillospiraceae; genus Ruminococcus; species Ruminococcus sp. 5_1_39BFAA. The sequence goes on from NZ_CAXSVO010000015.1 coordinate 8,293, forward strand.
TGTCGGGATTCCTCTCTCATAATGGTCATGATGGATGTAACCGTCACGGCTGACCTTAATATCCAGATAAGTGGAAAGAGCGTTTACCACCGAAGATCCGACTCCATGCAATCCGCCGCTTGTCTTATACGCAGAATTATCAAATTTTCCGCCTGCGTGAAGCGTAGTAAAAACAAGTCTCTCTGCGGAAACTCCCTTTTCGTGCATATCCACAGGAATTCCTCTTCCATTATCCGTCACCGTACAGGACCCGTCACGCTCCAGTACCACATGAATCATACTGCAATATCCTGCCAGATGCTCGTCCACCGCATTGTCCACAATTTCATATATCAAATGGTTCAGACCCTTGCGGGATACACTCCCGATGTACATCCCCGGCCGCTTCCGAACCGCTTCCAGTCCCTCCAGGACAGAGATACTCCCCGCATCATACGTGTCTTTCTTTGCCATGGCTGTTACATTTCCTTTCTTAAAAAGCTAATAAAACATTCGTTCTATATCATAACCCAATTATGGGTATTTTTGCAAGGAAAAAATTGCAACTCCCCCACCGCCGCAAAAAACACGACTCCAAAAAAATTCAATTTTTTTGAAAAAAACACTTGCATTCCAAGCCAAAGTATTATATACTAAGCAAGTCGGTTGACACGGCCAGTTGGTCAAGGGGTTAAGACGCCGCCCTCTCACGGCGGAAACACGAGTTCGATTCTCGTACTGGCTGCTTCCATTTACCGACCTTCATTTACATAGTTTCCATAACAAAACCATCATACGGCCAGTTGGTCAAGGGGTCAAGACGTCGCCCTCTCACGGCGAAAACACGAGTTCGATTCTCGTACTGGCTGCTAAAAAAGCAATCGGAAAATACCGATTGCTTTTTTTGTTTCATATAAAAGTCCACCACAGCCAATCTCTAGCCGTCAGACAAGCGGGCCAAAAGGGGGAGCGCGAGGGGGAATGCGGCCTTCGCTCTCCGAGCTTTCCCCCTCGCATTTCCTTTATTCCTCCCCCGCCTCCGCCGGAACAAACACACGTGACTTCTCTTTCTTCTCCTTATTATGAAGCTCCTCCGCCTTCTGCGTAGCCTCCTTACAGAATTCCATCTGAGAATTCACCAACGCCTTTCCTCTCTTATCCTGCTTCTCATAATTCCCTTCAGGCTGAAGAATATGCGCTTTCACATTATCCCTGAATTCCAGATCCAGAATATGCTTGATCTCCTTCTTGATGTGCTCATCCTCCACCGGGAATACAATTTCTACACGCCGGTCCAGATTACGGGGCATCCAGTCCGCACTGCCCATATAAATCTCCTCACTTCCGCCGTTATGGAAGTAGAAAATACGGCTGTGCTCCAGAAAATCTCCCACGATAGACCGCACATGGATATTCTCACTCACTCCCGGCACGCCCACCTTCAGACAGCAGATTCCCCTTACAAGCAGGTAAATCTTAACACCGCAGGAGGACGCATAATACAAAGCCGCCATAACCTTAGGGTCACACAGAGAATTCATCTTTGCCACAATACAGCTTGGAATTCCTTTTTTCGCATGATCCGCCTCTCTCTTGATCAGCTTTAAGAAACGATCCTTCATCCAGATAGGTGCCACGATCAGCTTATTCCATTTCTTCGGCTCCGAATATCCGGACAGCATATTAAATACTGCCGTAGCATCCTCTCCAAATCTCTCATCACATGTAAAAATACCGCAGTCCGTATACAGCTTTGCCGTAGAATCATTATAGTTACCGGTTGCCAGATGCACATATCTGCGGATTCCCGTCTCCTCACGGCGAACCACAAGAGTGATCTTACTATGCGTCTTTAATCCTACCAGACCATAGATAACATGACACCCTGCCTTCTCCAGCATCTTCGCCCAAACAATATTGTGCTCCTCGTCAAAACGCGCTTTCAGCTCCACCAGAACGGAAACCTGCTTTCCATTCTCTGCCGCCTGTGCCAGAGCCGCGATGATGGGGGAATTTCCGCTGACACGGTAAAGCGTCTGCTTAATGGCAAGCACCTCCGGATCCCTGGCCGCCTGACGTACAAAATTCACCACCGGATCAAAGCTCATATATGGATGATGCAGGAAGACATCTCCCTCCCTGATAACCTGAAAAATATCCTTATCATTCTGGAATGCGGTCACCGGAGCCGGAGTATATTTTGGCGTTTTATACTCATCAAAACCTTCCACTCCATATATCTTCATCAGCATAGTCAGATCCACCGGGCCGCTGATATAGAAAATGTCCTCATCTTTAATCTCAAACTCTGTTTTCAGAACCTCAAGAAGCCTTGGATCGATCTTGTCCTCAACCTCCAGTCTGATCACCTCGCCCCACTGACGCTTTTTAAGCTGCTTCTGGATCTCCACCAGAAGATCCTCCGCCTCATCCTCATCAATAGCCAGATCCGCATTACGCATGATCCTGTACGGATGGGCACATACCATATCATACCCCAAAAACAGCTTTCCAATATTTCGCTCAATGATCTCTTCCAGGAGAATAACCGTAGTATCTCCCGCTTTTTCCGATGGGATGATGATTACCCTCGGCAGAACAGAGGGTACCTGAACCGTTGCAAATACCGGAACCTCTTTTCCCTTTTTCTTGTCCTTTTTATAGATCAAAGCGCCGATATTCAGCGTTTTATTTCTGATAAGCGGAAACGGCCTGGATGAATCCATTGCCATAGGCGTCAGCACCGGATAAACATTATCCTCAAAATAGCGATCCACATACGCCTTCTGCTTGTCATTAAGGCTCTCATGCTCCGAAACAAGATGAAGTCCCACCTTCTCCAAAGCCGGAAGCACAGAACGGTTCAGCGTATTATACTGGGCATGTACCAGCTCATGGGTCTGTTTGCTGATCTCCTTTAGCTGCTCCTTTGGTCCAAGTCCGGCAATATCCGGCTTGTCATATCCCGCATGAACCTGATCCTTCAGGGAAGCCACCCGCACCATATAAAACTCATCCAGATTGGAGGAGGTGATGCTCAGAAATTTCAGACGTTCAAAGAGAGGCAGACTTTTATCCCTCGCCTCGCTTAACACCCTGTCATCGAATTTCAGCCAGCTTAACTCACGATTTACAAAATATTCCGGTTTTTCAAAATTCTTCAAATCCATAGCGACCACCTCTACATTTTTCTCTTGCGTCTGAGTACCAGACGGATGCCAAATACCTCTTCAAAAAATTCCACCTTATCCTTCAAAAGCCCAAGCTCCAGGGAGATATCCTGGTCAGAATCAACCACGAGGGAAAGCTCCCGGTCCTTTAAGACTGCCTTTAATCCTTTTACCTTCTGATAATGGCTGCGGTCCATGGCGTTTGCAAGGCGAAGAATAGCTGCAAGCTTTGCGATAAGCAGATAGCGTGACTTGTCAACGCCAGTCTCACCCTCGAACTTATCATAGTACACAAATTCCGCAGTATTGTACCGCACCGCGCTGGCAATGATCTGCCGCTCCTCTGTGGAAAGGCCGATGATCTCTGTAGCCATGATAATGCGGTAAGAGCATTCTGCCACATCTCCCATGCTGATATATTTTCCGCAGTCATGAAGCTGTACTGCGATCTGCAGAAGCAGCCTCTCCCTTGCTTTCATGCCATGTACCTTTTTCATACTGTCAAAGATGGCAAGCGCCAGGTCAGTTGTTCCCTGAATATGGCTTTTTCCAGTGGAATAGCGCTTTGCAATGTTTTTGGACGCCACAAGGATATCATTTTCAAAATTATGGACGCTTTTAATAAATTTTTTCTTTTCCCCAAAATCATAGGCAATACCGTCAAGCAGGGAAACTCCCGGCATCCACAGGGATTCTGCATGAAACAGATCGATGAAATTCTTGCAGATGACCATAGTGGGCACGATCAGGGTTGCGTATTCAGGATCAATATCCATCTCCTCCGCAAGCGCCTGCGTTGACTTATAAACTGTATTTTCATATCGTTTTTCAAACTCTTTATTTGTGACAATATTATCCTGACGCTCCTCCCTGAAAATAGTGTCCGTCAGGAAATCTCCCATGAGGATCACGTTCTTTATATCACGATCCTTCAGGTAAAGCCTCTGAAAGCTCATCAGGTCATTTCTGATAAACTCCTCAACAAGCTGTTCATAATGGGTATTTGTTTTTTCCAGCTCCCTGAGTCTTTCACGTATTCTCACGCTTCCCATTTTAAGGCTTTGGGTCGTCACAAGCGCATCCTTATCAAAAAGGGAAACCTGCAGGCTTCCGCCTCCCACGTCCAGAATGGCGGTTCCCTTCTGTATCATTTTCTTAAAGCCGTTCTCAATAGCCGCAATGGATTTATAGCCCAGGAAATGCTGCTCCGCATTGCTGAGTATTTCCACACGGATTCCTGTTCTCTGGAAAATCTGTTCAATTACAATGATCGGATTTTTCAGTTCACGAAATGCACTGGTAGCGCAGGCACGGTATTCTGCCACCCCAAACTCTGCCATCATCCGTTTGAAATCTCCCAGGATCTCGCAGATCGCATCCACCGTATCCATATCCAATGTTCCGCTGGAATAAGCTCCTTTTCCAAGCTCCAGGCGGTAACGGACATCGTTTATCTCCCGAAACCCGATTTTTTTAGACAGCTCAAAAATCTTCATGCTGACTTCATAGGAGCCGATGTCGATTGCCGCAAATGTAGTCACTGCCATGTTGTTTCCTCCTCCTTTATAAAAAGCCCCTTTTCTTTACTTCTGTGTCATAGTTCCCAGAACGTGATCAATAAACTGCTGGGCCGTCCGCCCTGTCAGTCCGCCGTGTGAAAGCTCCCACTTGTTTGCCTCCAGAAGCAGTTCGTCCTCCGGCATATCCACACCGTGTCTCTCTGCCAGCACCTTCACAATGTTCTGAAATTCCTTTTTATCTGGTGCGCCAAAATATATGCGTACTCCGAAACGATATACAAGAGAAAGCTTCTCCTGCACCGTGTCAGAGGAATGAAGATCATTGTCATCCGCCAGCTCCAGCTTGTCTGTCGCCTTCTCTCTTACAAGATGCCGTCTGTTGCTGGTGGCATAGATCAGGATATTGTCCGGTTTTTTCTCCAGTCCGCCCTCGATCACTGCTTTCAGATATTTATATTCAATCTCAAATTCCTCAAAGGAAAGATCATCCATATACAGGATAAACTTGTAATTGCGGTTTTTGATCTGCGCGATCACATCGTTCAGATCCTGAAACTGGTGCTTGTAAACCTCAATGATGCGGAGTCCCTCGTCATAGTAGCGGTTCAGGATTCCCTTGATACTGGAAGATTTTCCGGTTCCTGCATCACCGAAAAGCAGACAGTTGTTTGCTTTTCTGCCGCGGACAAAAGCTTCTGTGTTCTCGATAAGCTTTTTCTTTGGAATCTCATATCCCACAAGGTCCTCCAGCTTTACGTGGGCAATCCTTGTGATCGGTGCGATTACCACATGCCCCTCCTCATCGTGTTCGATACGGAAGGCTTTATGTAAGCCCAGCTTTCCGACTCCGAAATCCTTATAGAACTGCACCATATCAGCCATAAACTCTTCTGTGCTTTTGGCTGCCGCCAGTGTTTTGCTCATGCTGCAGATCCGGTCACGAATACGCTGGTTATACATTTTGCTGTTTCCATTGATGTTTTCATAGGATACAAGCTCTTTGCAGCAGGCAGTGTGAAATATGGTATCAAAAACTGTCAGATCATAGTCATAAAGTTCCTTGAAAATTTCAAAATCATTCATCGCCAGCATGTTGATGCTGCCATCCACCGCTCCCCGGATCTCGCAGGCTGTGCTGAAGGCGTTTTCATGGTTTACGAGAAGCTGGGTCAGATAATTATGCCACAGATTGCCCGAAAAGCCATACATTCCTGCCAGCTCCACCAGACCGTTGAGACACTGAAAGAATTCCCCTTTTCTGTCTTCCAGGCCTTTTTCTCCATTTTCCCAGGCATTTATCAAAGCTGTCATGGTATCCAGTATTTCCCCGTGCAAAAAATCACGGTAAAGAATACACTCATCTGTTCTAGCCATTTTTGTTCCTCTTTCTGTCTGTAATTCCTTTAATAATTTCCCAGGATCCGCAGGGAGCTTGCCTCTGCCTGGATTCCCCGAAGGGCATTTTTTACCGCGCTGTCCCGCAGGTTTCCGTCAAAATCCACGAAAAAACGGTACTCCCATGTTTTTTCCGGAATAGGCCGTGATTCAATTCTTGTCATGTTCAATCCATTATAAATGATATGAGACAGCATATTGTAAAGGCTTCCGCTTGTGTGGTGTGCCTCAAAACAGGTGCTCACTCTCCCTGCGTTCTCCTCATAAACAGGATTTTTGCTTAAGATAATGAAACGGGTGGAATTCAGTCCGTTCCGGCAGATATTTTCTGCCAGCACCTTCAGTCCGAAAACCTCCCCTGCGTCACGGCTCGCGATAGCTGCCTGGCTCTTGTCCTGCTCCTCGCTGACTTTTTTTGCCGCTGCCGCGGTATTGCTGACCTCTGTGCTCTTCCAGTCCCTGTGCTCCTCCAGAAACTGCTTGCACTGTGCCAGCCCCTGCGGATGGGAAAATACCTTTTTCACATCTGAGATCTCCGCGTCAGGCAGCCCCAGAAGCACATGCTCCACCCGGATGATCTGCTCTCCCACTATATAAAGCTGGTATTCTGTGAGAAGATCGTAAATATCTGCCACAATTCCGGCAGTGGAATTCTCTATGGGCAAAACGGCGTAATCCGCATTTTCTTTTGCCACCTCTTCCATGGCATCGCGGAAGGTTTTTACATGGTAGCTTTTGATATCATCTTCAAAATAAGCTCTCATCGCACCGTAGCTGTACGCCCCTTCCACGCCCTGAAAGACCACCGTCACGCCGGAGCGCGGAAGCTCCTTTACCATCTTAAAATCCTCGGATTCCTTTACATCGTGCTGGGTCAGAAGCTGATACTGGCGTTTCCGGCTGATCGCCATGATCTGCTGAAACAGCTCCTGGGCGCCAAGAGCATTGAACTCTCCGTGTGCTTTTTCCTTTAATGAAGCGATTTTCGCCCGCTCCCTCTCAGGGTCAAGGACCTGCATCCCGGTGCGTATCTTATACTCCGCCACATCCTCACATACCTTCATTCTTTCTTCAAAAAGGCGGATGATCTCATTATCTATCCTGTCGATTTCCTGTCTGCACTGCTGTAAATCCGTCATGATTCTACTTTATCCTCTCGTTGTTCTACAATTCCCGTAAGCTCCCCGATAAAAGACAGAGACCCGAAAGCAAGGATCACATCCTGCGGCTCTGCCAGGGCAAAGGCTTTCTCCACAGCCTCCTCAAGGCTCTCTTCCGCTTCCACATCGGAATGAAACTCTGCTGCTGCCTTTGCCAGCTCCCGGGCAGGCAAAGCCCTGGGATTATTCGGAGTCTCTATGGTAAAAATCTTTTCCGCATAGGGTGCTGTTTTTTTCAGAACACTTCTGTAATCCTTATCACGGAACATTCCCATGATAAAATACAGCCTTTTGCCGGAAAAATAATGTTCAATAGACGCTGCCATCATATCGGCTGCCGCAGGATTATGCGCTCCGTCCACCACAAACAGCGGATCTTTGCACAAAACCGTAAATCGTCCTCTCCAGCTTGTAGCGGCAAGCCCTTTTTTTCTCTGCTCATCTGTAGTCCTGTAGCCAAGCTTGTCCAGAATCTCAAGGGCATCCAGGGCAAGGACTGCATTTTCCTTCTGGTAAACACCAGCCAGCGGGACCCGGTAGGTTTCCCCCTGCCATACAAAGGTCTGGCCGTCCACATCCTCAGAAATGATCTCTGCCCCTGAAGCATCCGATATTTTACAGGCCACCCCAAATTCTGCACACTTTTTACTGATGACCTGTGCTGCCTCCGGCCTCTGGTATGCTGTCACTGCCCGACAACCCGGTTTTATGATGCCGGCTTTTTTCTCTGCAATCTCTCCCAGGGTATTTCCCAGAAATTCCATGTGATCCATGCTGATGGAGACAAGAACTGCAAGCTTAGTATTTTTTATAATATTGGTGGCATCCAGATCGCCGCCCATTCCCACTTCCATAATTACAAGGTCGCATTTTTCTTCTTTGAAGAACAAAAATGCCACTGCTGTTTCAATCTCAAACGGGGTTGGATGAGGAAGCCCCTGTGCTGTCATATCCTGGATAACTTCAGAAATCTGCTCTACATATCGGACAAATTTTTCCCGGCTGATCCTTTCGCCGGAAATCTCCATTCGTTCGCGATAGGAATACAAGGTGGGAGAAATGTACCGGCCTACCCGGTAGCCCGCCTTTGTAAGTGTTGTATATAAATAAGCAATCACCGAGCCTTTTCCATTGGTTCCCGCCACATGGACATACTGCAGTTCCTCCTGAGGATTTCCAAGACGCTCCAGCATTTCGCGCATGTTGCCAAGACCCAGAACAGCGCCATACTGTGACGCCTCATCGATGTAAGCCCGGCTTTCCTGATAATTCATCTTCTGCTGCTCCAATCTATATTAAATTTGCTTCGCAAATTGCGGCGCAGCGAATAATCGCCCGCCACGCGGCACTCGCAATTATTATAATCCACCAGTATGATTTTTTCAAGGCGGGCAATACTAGAAACAGGTTAAAAATATGTTAAGGAGGCTGATTTTTTGAAGAATAATTTTCTGCTCTGCGGTTCCGTGGGCTGGTGTCTGGAGGTCATGTGGACCGGGCTTCACGCTTTGCTTGCAGGGGAGCCCACCATGATGGGCAAAACCTCCCTGCTTATGTTTCCAATCTACGGCTGTGCTTCCCTGATCGGCCCGGTGTATAAAAAAATCTGCCGTTTTCCCACCGCAGTGAGGGGCTGCTTTTACACTGCCGCCATTTATCTTACGGAATTTTTAAGCGGCAGCCTTTTAAAGCATTTCCATATGTGCCCCTGGGATTACAGCAGCACACCCCATCATTACAAAGGAGTCATCCGGCTGGATTACGCCCCTGTATGGTTTGCAACCGGATTACTTTTCGAAAAAATACTCACAAAATCTTCTTGAAAAAAACATAGAGGTATTATATGATAGAACGAAAGGAATTTTACAGGTTCCTTACACAAAAAAGATTAATGGAGGTATGACATGAGACACTTAATGAGTCCGTTGGACTTGTCCATACCGGAGCTTGAGAAGCTTCTGGATCTGGCCAGCGATATTGAGAAGAATCCAAAGAAATACGCCCATACCTGTGATGACAAAAGGCTTGCAACCCTGTTCTATGAACCAAGCACACGTACCAGGCTAAGCTTTGAGGCTGCTATGATGAACCTTGGCGGAAAGGTCCTGGGATTTTCAACCGCTGATTCCAGCTCCGCAACAAAAGGCGAAAGTGTTGCCGATACCATTCGTGTTGTTTCCTGCTATGCAGATATCTGTGCTATGCGTCACCCAAAAGAAGGTGCTCCGCTTGTCGCTTCTATGGCATCTAATATTCCAGTAATTAACGCCGGTGACGGCGGCCATCAGCATCCCACCCAGACTCTTACAGACTTACTTACCATTCGTTCTTTAAAAGGCCGTTTAGGCAACCTTACCATTGGTCTGTGCGGAGACTTAAAATTCGGCCGTACCGTTCACTCCCTGATTGAAGCGCTGGTACGTTATGAAAATGTAAAATTTGTCCTGATCTCCCCGGAGGAGCTGCGCATCCCAAGCTATATCCGTGAGGATGTTCTGAAACGCAACAATGTAGAGTTCGAAGAGGTAGAACGTCTGGAGGACGCGATTCCGGATCTGGACATTCTGTACATGACCCGTGTGCAGAAGGAGCGTTTCTTCAACGAAGAGGATTATGTCCGTATGAAGGATTTCTACATACTGGACAAACAGAAAATGGAGCTTGCAAAAGAGGATATGTACATTCTCCATCCGCTGCCCCGTGTCAATGAAATTTCTGTAGAGGTTGACAGCGATCCAAGAGCTGCATATTTCAAACAGGCACAGTACGGCGTATATGTACGTATGGCCCTGATTCTCACATTACTGGAGGTGGAATTGCCATGTTAAATGTTGGAGCACTTCGTGAAGGCTATGTTTTGGATCATATCAAAGCAGGAAAGGCCATGACCATTTATCATGACCTGAAGCTGGATAAGCTTGACTGTACGGTTGCCATTATCAAAAATGCCCGCAGCAACAAAATGAGCAAAAAGGATATCATCAAGGTAGAATGCCCCCTTGAGGACCTTGACCTTGACATTCTGGGCTTTATTGACCACAATATTACAGTAAATATCATCAAGGATGAAAAGATCGTAGAGAAAAAGGATCTCCGCCTTCCCAAACAGGTAGTCAATGTGATCAAGTGCAAAAACCCCCGCTGCATCACTTCCATTGAGCAGGGTCTTGACCATGTTTTCGTTCTGGCTGATGAGGAAAAAGAGATTTACAGATGCAAATACTGCGAAGAGAAATATCGCGGAAAACGAAATAAATAATTGTAAGATCAGAAAAACTCCCGCAGAGCAGATTGAACTGCTCCACGGGAGTTACTTTTTTCTGAATGCGCAATCAGACCGATAAGCCGGGTTATGTCATTGGGTAATCATCTATCTAGGCCAGCCGTTGCCGACTGGCTCAAGCGACCCACCTGAAAGCACGACGGGCAGCCGTATCGCTTTCTTTTCGGTCTTGCTTCGAATGGAGTTTACATGTGCCCGGCCTGTTACCAGGACGGCGGTAGTCTCTTACACTGCCTTTCCACCCTTACCCGGAGAACAAGCTCCGGGCGGTTTATTTCTGTTGCACTGGTCTGGGAGTCACCTCCACCGGACGTTATCCGGCATCCTGCCCTGCGAAGCCCGGACTTTCCTCGTCTGAACCCTTTCGTCTGTCCAGCCGCGATTACCTGGCCTGGTTGCGCAAATGTTATTCTAGCATGGATTTTTTCTTCTGTAAAGAGTGAAATATCCTGTCTCTACGCTCTTCTTGCCTCTTTTTTCTTCTCCATGGAATCCACACAGATGGTACATGCCGCATCGCCTGTAATGTTGACACAGGTACGTCCCATATCCAGGATCCGGTCGATTCCTGCAACAAGAGCGATTCCCTCCAGTGGAAGCCCTACGCTCTCCAGAACCATGGCAAGCATGATCATTCCGGAGCCGGGAACACCTGCTGTTCCGATAGATGCCAGTGTCGCGGTAAGAATAATGGTGATCTGCTGGCTGATGGTCAGATCAAAGCCGAAGATCTGTGCAATAAAGATGGCGCACACGCCCTGATAAATGGCAGTTCCATCCATATTAATAGTAGCCCCAAGGGGAAGTACAAAGCTTGCAACCTCTTTTCTTGCCCCAAGCTTCTGGGTACATTCCAGGTTGAACGGAAGGGCACCCACACTGCTGGCGCTGGAGAATGCAAAGATCATTGCCTGGCTCATTCCCTTAAAGAATGTAACAGGGCTCATTCCCGCGATCACCTTCACAGTAGAGGAGTATACCACCACCATGTGGACTACATAGGTCAGATATGCCACACCGATCACTTTCAGAAGCGGAAGCAAAACGGCTGGTCCGTTGCTAGCCACAACCGGACAGATCAGAGCAAAAACACCGATTGGTGACAGCTTAATGATCATCTCCATTACCTTAAAGCTTACCTCTGAAAAGCTGTCTATCACATCCTTGGCAACCTTTCCCTTTTCTCCTGCCACAATGATACCAAAGCCGAAAAACAGGGCGATCACAATTACCTGCAGCATGGTAGCGCTTGCAAGCGGCTGAATGGCATTGGACGGAAAAATATTCACAAGGGTGTCCATAAAGCTGGGCGCCTCCGCTGCCTCATACACCAGCTCCTCTGTTCCCAGATTATAACCTGCACCTACGTTTAACAGATTTGCCAAAAGCAGACCAAGAGTAACGGCAAAGGCTGTTGTGCACATATAGTAAACCACAGTCTTAATACCAATGGAGCCTACCTTTTTCACGTCCTGCAGCGAGATAATACCCTGCATGATGGAAAGCAGAACCACCGGAACCACAACCATCTTGATCAGATTCAGGAAAATCGTACCAAAGGGCTTAATATAACTCTCCGCCACGTCAGACACTCCCTGCATGGCGATTCCCACAACTACTCCAAGCACCAACGCAATGAAAATCCGCATGGTCAAGGATACTTTTCTCTTCTTTCCTGCTGTTTCACTCATAAAAAATCCCCCTCTTAAATGTAATTTGCATAACTTTCAACGTCTGTTATACGTGAAAGCAGCTTCCTCCTATAAATTCCCGAAGAAGTGAATTATTGGGTACCTCTTCGCTGGGAACCGCAACAAAGTAATCAAAAAACTTCAAAAGCCTGTTTGCCTCCAGGTATTCCGGCTCGCTTTTGTCGATTCCGAACAACAAAGGCTCCGCATATACCTTCAGGCATGCCAACTCGTAGATCAGTGCAGAATTGAACATCACATCCGCTTCCTCCTGGTAGGGGAAAATATTCTGTTCCTCTCCCCTGCGAACCGACGGCCACCTGGCAATGGTGGACTTTGCGGATGTACCTCTTGTCCTGGCATCCCGGACGATCCGGCGGACCAGACGTCCGTCCGTGGTGGGAATCCTGTTGTGCTCGTCAATGTTAAGCTGGGTAAGGGCGCTGATATAGATCTTAAACTTACTCTCCCTTGGAAGGGCATAACTCAGCTTATCGTTTAAGCCGTGAATCCCCTCGATCACCAGAATGTCGTCTTTGCCCAGCTGCATATAGTTGCCATTATACTCCCGCTGCCCTGTCTTAAAATTAAACACAGGCAGCTCCACCCTTTTGCCGCTCAAAAGCCCCAGCATATCCTTATTAAACTGCTCCACATCAATGGCTTCCAGACATTCGTAATTCTTTTCCCCATACTCATCCAAAGGCGTCATCTCTCTGTTTACAAAATAATTATCCACTGCAATGGGATGGGGCTTCAGCCCATGGGCCGCAAGCTGTATGGAAAGCCTGTGGGAAAAGGTTGTTTTCCCTGATGAGGACGGACCGGCGATCATCACAAATTTTTTATTTCCTGATTCCGCGATCTTCCGGGCAATTTCGGAAATCTTTGCCTCCTGCACAGCCTCCTGCATCAACATGATCTGGCGGATCCCCTGTCTGGTGATCTGATCATTCAGCTCCCCAACCGTGGAAATCTCCAGCTTCTCTCCCCACTCCTCCGATTCCTTCTGTACACGGAAGATTTTTTCACTCGGGCAAAGCTCCGGAATTTTGTCCGGCTCATTTGCCTCCGGAAGAAGCAGTACAAATCCGTCATCGTAAAGTTTCAGGTCAAAATACCGGATATACCCGGTGTTGTATGCCATGGCTCCGTAATAATAATCCTCAAAATTCTCAATGCTGTAAATATTTACCTTGGAAACCCTGCGGTAGCGGAAAAGCTTCTCCTTGTCGTACATCCCATGCCTGTGAAACAGAGCGATCGCCTCATCGGTGCTTACGCTCCTTTTGAGAATGGGAATCTCAGCTTCCACAAGCTCAGTCATCCGCGCCTTTACCTGTCCGAGAAACGCTTCATTTAAGATGGTATTCCCCTTCATGGTAAAATAATAGCCGGAACCTACAGAGTAATGAAGCACTACCTTTGAAATATTTTCCTTTCCTGCTACATCATAAATTGCTTTCAGAAGAATAAGGCAGGCGCTCCTCTTATACGTCTTGTTTCCGATTCCATCTCTGGTGGTGATAAACTTTACCGTGCAGTCGGTGTTAATCTTTTTGTGCAGCTCCCGGATCTTTCCATTGGAAATCACCAGGATAATGGAAGCATCTGTGGTTCCTTCATACTCCTTCACGACCTCCGCAAAACGGATTCCTTTTGGGTATTCTTTTGTGCTGTCTCCAATTGTTACCTTTACCATTTTGTTATCCATAATGCCCTCCTTGCTGCCTTTAGCATTCCGTATGATACGGATTGCCGCACACTTTTAATCCTGATATCATTATACGATCATATACGGGCTTTTTACCTCTGCACAGGTTACTTTCAGATCAGGAAATGCCTGATTCAGCTTTTCCTTCATGGCATCCATGAAAATATATTCCGTGCCATAGTGCCCTGCATCAATGAGGTACAGGCCCTGGGCTACCGCATCGATTCCGGTGTGATGGTCAATATCTCCAGTCACATACACATCTGCTCCGGAGGCAAGTGCCTCTCCCAACATGCTTTTGCCAGAGCCGGTACAGATGGCTGCGCACTCCACTTCTCCCTCCGGGTCTCCGTAAACCTTCACATCGTTTAATTTCAGCGATTCCTTCACAAGTCCGGCGTATTCTCTCAGAGTCATTTTGCGCGGAAGCTTTCCGACTCTCCCGAAGCCCTGGACATGGTTCTCATCCTGCTCTGTAACAGAAAGTACCTTTGTATCCGAAAGCCTGATATAATCCGCACTTAAATCTGCCATCCCCAGAATATCGTAATTGGTGTGCATCGCATAATAGGGAATCCCGCGCTCAATAAGCTTCAGAACCTTTCTGCCTGTAAAGCTGTGGTTATTTATTTTCTTCATCCCGGAAAAAATCATAGGATGATGGGTAATGATCATATCTGCGCCGCAGGAAACTGCTTCCTCCAGTGTCTCCTCTGTCAGATCCAGAGCAAGGAAAATATGGGAAATCTCCCTTTCATCGTCTCCCACCAGAAGCCCTACATTATCCCAGTCTTCTGCAGCAGAGGCCGGATACATTTTGTCCAGCCAGGCTGTCATTTCATAAGCTTTCATATTTCTTTAAAGCAGCCAGGATAAGCTGCTGTTCCTCCTTTACTTCCTGTAAGCGCTCTGCCACCGCAGACGGCTTCGGCGCCTGCGCAAGCTTTCCGGCTATGTCATTTCGGATCCGCAGCTCCCGAAGCAGATATTCCTTCAAAACAGGATGCCGCCTATCCAGCAAAAGCTTTCCGAAAGCCTCTTCCTCGCGGCTGTAGGGCGGTATGCTTTCTGCCTTTGTCACGCGCATCATGGGGTAAAATTTGCCGTCCTCCAGCACCATATCCTCCTGCCGGATCTCCCATCCCTGCGCTCTTATAAAACGCCGAAAATGTGGAATATCAGACTGAGGCTGCAGGATCATTTCCCCAAAGCTTTCCCGGACAGAGGCTCCATCTGTCAGGATCCGTTCCATAAGCGGTCCTCCCATCCCGGCGATCACCAGAGTGTCACCCTCTCCGGAAGACAGTGCTGCCAGACCGTCCGAAAGCCGTGTCTCTATGTACCTCTCCATGCCGAACTGTGCAATATGTTCTTCCGCCCTGGAAAGGGGCCCTTTCCGCACATCCATGGCAATGGCAGAGGGGATTTTTTTATTTAATACAAGGTATACCGGCAAATATCCATGGTCGCAGCCCACATCCACAAGCCGGTTTCCTTCTGTCACCATCTCTGCAATTGCAGACAAGCGTAAGGATAACTGCATCGCTTTACTCCTTAATCCAGATAGTCCTTGAGTTTGCGGCTGCGGCTCGGGTGACGCAGCTTTCTCAGGGCTTTTGCCTCAATCTGACGGATACGCTCTCTGGTTACGTTAAATTCTTTTCCAACCTCCTCCAGAGTTCTGGCACGTCCATCGTCCAGACCAAAGCGCAGACGGAGAACCTTCTGCTCTCTCTCAGTCAGAGTTCCCAATACTTCCACAAGCTGTTCCTTTAACAAAGTAAAGGCAGCGGCATCCGCCGGAACCGGAACATTGTCATCCTGAATAAAATCACCGAGATGGCTGTCCTCTTCCTCACCGATAGGCGTTTCCAGAGAAACCGGCTCCTGGGAAATTTTCAGGATCTCACGGACACGCTCCACAGACATGTCCATCTCCTCTGCAATCTCCTCCGGGCTTGGTTCACGTCCCAGTTCCTGAAGAAGCTGACGGGAAACACGGATCAGCTTATTGATCGTCTCTACCATATGCACCGGAATACGGATCGTACGCGCCTGATCTGCAATGGCTCTTGTGATAGCCTGGCGGATCCACCAGGTGGCATAGGTACTGAATTTATACCCCTTGCGGTAATCGAATTTTTCCACAGCCTTGATAAGACCTAAGTTTCCTTCCTGGATCAGATCCAGGAAAAGCATTCCCCTGCCCACATAACGCTTTGCAATGCTGACCACCAGACGGAGGTTTGCTTCAGCCAGACGCTTCTTGGCATTCTCATCACCCTGCTCCATTCTCTTTGCAAGCTCGATCTCCTCCTCTGCGGTCAAAAGAGGTACCTTTCCGATTTCTTTTAAGTACATACGCACCGGATCTTCGATGCTGACACCTTCGGGAACAGAAAGGTCGATCTTGTCCAGCTCTACCTCTTCCTCCTCATCCAGTCCGTCAATATCCACGTCATCATCCAGCATCAGCGTGTCATCCACATCATTTCCGGTGATGCGCAGAACATCTACACCGCTTGCCTCAAGAAAATCAAAAATTTTGTCTGTCTGCTCTGCATCCAGGGGCTGGTCCTTGAAAAAGTCGTTGATTTCCTGATATTCCAGTACATTTTTCTTCTTTTTTGCAAGTTCCAGAAGCTCTACCAGTTTTTCACTGAATTTGCCCATATTCATTTCCATAGGTGTCTTAACCTCCATATAGTGTTTATATTTTATCCTTATTCAAAAGAAATATGCAGTTGCTGCCGTTTTCTTCCAAGGTTCTCCAACTCTTTTTTGGCTTTCACCAGTTCCTGCAGTCCTTCCATATCAGCGGGGTTCCAGTTTCGGTTCTTTTCGTCCAGACTTTCCTGCTTGATCCGGATCAAAGCGTCCGAAAAAGCCCTCTCCTGCTCCCCCTTTGTCTCCAGATGGATAGTTGCATTAAAAAGTGATGCCACCTCTCTCTGCTCCGCGCTGTCTGTAAAAGCATTGAGAAGTCTTGCGGGGTTTACCTCGCCCTGCCGGTGCTGCTCATAAAGCATTTCTGCCACCTCCCGGTACAATGGGACCACAAAATCCGAAGGGGAGAGATATTTCTCCACCGTGTCAAAAATTCCCGGATAGCTCACAAGCCAGGTAAGCATCAGCTTCTGCGCCTTTTCAGAAGCAGACTCCTTTTTCTTTTGCTCCGGATTTCCTGTTTTCGGCTGTACCCGGCGCTCTGCCGGCGTTCCCTTCATAGCCAGGGCATTTACCCTTTTGCGAAGGTTTTCCGCACTGATGCCGTACCGGGCATACTGCTTTACAATCGCTTCTATGTACAGATTTCTCTCCAATTCATCGGAAAGCTCCAAAAGCATCTGCGCGCACCCTTCAAAAAACCGGTTCAATCCCTGCGGCTCGTCCATGGGAAAATCCCTCTCGCTCACCGTCACCCGGAACATAAAGCTGTCCATTGCCTGTTCCAGCCGTTTTTCGAAGGCTTCTGCGCCCTCTGCTTTGATAAACTCATCGGGATCCTTATGTGGTTTCAGGTTGACCACACGGGAAGTTACCCCTGCCTCCTTTAAAATAGGGATTGCACGAAGCGCTGCCCTGACGCCTGCATCATCGCTGTCATATAAGAGGAGCACCTCCTGGGTGTAGCGCTTTACAAGGCTTGCATGTCCCGAGGTAAGGGCTGTTCCCAGCGAAGCTACCGCATTGGTAAAGCCCGCCTGGTGCATGGAGATCACATCCATATATCCCTCACACAAAATCAGATATTTTTTTCTGGTTGTTCTTGCCACATTCAGACCGTATAGATTGCGGCTTTTATCGAAAATCTGCGTTTCGGGGGAATTCAGGTATTTTGGCTTTCCATCCCCCATGACACGGCCGCCGAAGCCGATGACCCGGTTATTCACATCCATGATGGGAAAAATAACCCGGTTCCAGAATTTGTCGTACATGCCCCGGCGCTCGTCCACATTAAACAGACCTGAATCCCGCAAAAGATCATCGCTGTAATTTTTTGATTTCAGATATTTATACAGGTCATCGCTGTATTTGTCCGAATAACCCAACCCGAATTTTTTAATGGTTTCTTCGCTTAAGCCCCTGCCCGTAAGATAATCATGGGCAATGCGGCCATTTTCCCTCCGAAGCTGGTAGTAAAAATACTGGGCTGCCAGCTTGTTGATCTCCAGAAGCGCAGAACGCCTTTCGGCTTTTGCCCTGGCTTCCTTTGAATATTCTATTTTTGGAAGCTGGACCCCCGCTCTGTCCGCCAGATGGGACAACGCCTCCCCAAAGGAATAATTTTCATATTCCATCACAAAGTTAAAGACATTTCCCCCTGCACCGCATCCGAAGCAGTAGTACATCTGCTTCGAGGGCGTTACGGAAAAGGATGGGGTCTTCTCATTGTGAAAGGGACACAGACCGAAATAAGAGCTTCCCTTCCTTGTCAGCTTCACATACTGGGATATCACATCTACAATATCATTTTTCATTCGCACTTCTTCAATGATATCGTCAGAATATCGCATTTCTTTCCTCCTTTAATACACCTCCCAGGCTTTTGGGATATAGATTTCACGGAACTTTTCCATGGAATACTGGTCTGTCATGCCGGACAGGTAATCGCAGACTGCCTGGGCCTTGGGGACACCCCTGTACATGGTCAGCTCCCGGTATTCCCGGGACATGGCATCAGGGTGTTCTATGTAATACTCATATAATTCTGTCAGCATCTTGATTGCTTTTTGCTCTTCTTTTTTTGCTACAGGATTCAAGTAGACGTTGCGGAACATAATAGAGCGCAGATCTGTCAAAGCCTCCTGTACCTGAGGCGACATTTGGATCACATCTTTGTCCATGCTGTTCTCAATGATGTCATGGACAAAAGTGTTCAGCCGTTCCCTGGTGGTATAGCCAAGGAACATCCGCAGCGTAATGGGGATGTCGTCCTCCGTAATGATCCCGGCACGCTGGGCATCATCCATATCGTGATGAATGTAGGCAATCTTGTCGGAAAAGCGTACAACCTGACCTTCCAGTGTGGCCGGATGCCCGCTGGTACGGTGATTCAGAATGCCATCCCTTGTTTCCCAGGTAAGATTCAAACCTTCGCCGTTTTTCTCCAGAACCTCCACCACTCGCACACTCTGCCTGTAGTGGGCAAAACCGTCGGGATGAACGTCATTTAATGCCCGTTCCCCGGCATGACCGAAGGGCGTATGACCCAGATCATGTCCAAGTGCAATAGCTTCTACCAGGTCTTCATTTAACCGCAGCGCCTTTGCAATGGTTCTGGCTATCTGGGAAACCTCCAGGGTGTGAGTCAGCCGGTTCCGGTAATGATCCCCCTGGGGAGCCAGGAATACCTGTGTCTTGTCCTTTAGCCTGCGGAAAGCCTTACAGTGCAGGATCCTGTCCCTGTCGCGCTGATATACGGTCCGCACATCGCATTCCTCCTCAGGGCGGTCACGCCCTCTGGAGCGCCCACTTAAGGCCGCATAAGGACTTAAAAGCTCAGCTTCCCTTAATTCCATGCTTTCCCTGATATTCATATCTCATCCTCCACAGGCTGACAATACACCGAAAATTCCTCTTATTAATTATATTCTACACAAAATTTCAAATTCCTCTTTTTTTCAAAAAAAACTTGAAAATTTTTTATTTTTTTTTAAAAAAGGTGTTGACTTTCCATTTACGCTTTGCTATACTATCACTTGTCGCGAGGGAGAAACAAAGAATCCCAAGGAAATGCGATATGCGGAAGTGTCGGAACTGGCAGACGAGCAAGACTAAGGATCTTGTAAGCATTGCGCTTGTGTGGGTTCAAGTCCCATCTTCCGCATTTGATTGACGATAATCTTTGAGGTATCAGAGGTTATCGTTATTTTTTGTTTTGGCATCAGAAAAAGCTCTGCCAAAGCAGAGCCCTATTCATCTCTATATGTAATCGAAATCTTTTGTATCCGGCAGGATTCCCTTTTGCTCCAGCACCTCGATCAGGGTTTCCTGTCCGTCCTGAAGCAGTTTGATATCTCTGCGGATATCCCGCTCTGCCACTTTTACATCCAGTTCCAGATTTTCAATCCTCTTTTGTACAAGTCCCACCCTGATGTCCAACATTCCGATGCTTTCCTGCATCTTCTCCTGATTGGCCTCCATGCTGGCCATTCTGTTTTCCAAGGAACTCACTTTTTCCAGCACCAGCTCAAGGATCTCCCTGTCTGTCATCCGTTTCACCTCCTTTACCTTTTTCCAGGCAGATAAACTGCCTGTACCGATATGATACCATACCGCAGTTTCAAACGCCATAGTCATTTTCTTTTTATCCGACAGAATCCGACACGGCAAAAAGGACCATGCCTTTTTGCACAGCCCTTTTTGCTTACCATCTATTCATTCATTAAAAGTTATTTCAAATTATTTCACGCACTCTTCTTTTTCGGCTTAAGCAGCTTCAAAAATGCGTTCTCGCCTGTCATCTTGGTGCTGAAGATCAGAACCAGGATCAGAAGTCCGCCCCAGATAAAGCTTGCATGGTACGGATTCAGGTTCGGGAACATGTTTACACCGGATGCAATGATCTGGATGATCACGATGGAAAGGAATACGTTGATGATCTTACCCATACCGCCATCCGGCAGTACGCCTGCCAGAACCAGGATCAGGATGATCCTCATAACGTAGGATTCACCGTAGTCAGCCTTTGCGGAGCCAAGTGTGGAAACCATCAGCATGCTTCCCACGCAGCAGAACATATCACAGATCACAAAGGTTCCGATGATCATACGGTCTGTATTGATTGCGGAGAATTTTGCAGCCTTTGTGTTGGTACCCAGCATGTACAGCTTCTCTCCGTATACAGTGTATTTCAGAAGGAATGCTGCAATTGCAAAGCAGATCAGGAAGATCAGCATAGGAACAGGAAGGAAGCCGAACAGCATCTTATGTCCGAAATCAATGTAAAGAGACGGAACACCGGATACGGTATAACCCTGTGTAAGACCAGTGGAGATTCCCAGCCATACCATCTGCATGGCGATGGTTGCCATTACAGGCGGGATACCCAGCTTACTTACCAGAAGACCGTTGATCACGCCGCCAACAGCGCCTACCAGCATAATAATCACAAAAGCTTCCAGAATGATCAAAACAACACGTCCGTTTGACATATCCTCAGTCACACGGGATGCCATGAACTGAACACCCAGGATACATGCAAAGTTTCCAAGCATAACAAAGGACATATCCATCAACCCGGCGATAAAACAGAACATAACGCCGATCGTCATAACACCGTACTCAGGGAACTGCATTACAATACCCTTCCAGGTACCGATATTCCAAAGGGTTCCTCCCTTTGTGATCGTGAAGAACACCAGCACTACTGCCATCATCACCAACAGAATGGAGGTATATTGATTTTTCTTTAAATACTCTTTAATTTTCATTGAATACTCCTCCTTTCATCAACCGTTACGGCGTTTTGCCTGTACAGCAGAAATGGTGATACCAATCAGGATTACAAGTCCGTTGAAGAAATCCTGCCAGTAAGTACCAATGCCCAAAAGCAACATACTATTGGATACGACAGTGATGATACCAACCGCACAAACAGTACCAAATACAGAACCTTCGCCACCGAAGATGCTGGCACCGCCAAGGATAACAGCCGGGATGATCGTCATTTCTTTTCCATCGAGAGCCTTGGGGATAGCCTGACGCGCCATACTTACACGGATGATCCCGATAAAGCCTGCCATAGCGCCTACGATAGAATACAGCAGGAATTTGATCTTCTTTACATTGTAGCCTGCACGCTCTGCGGAAACCTCGTTGCCGCCGATTGCATACAGAGCACGTCCGAACATGGTGTGTTTCAGCACAAAGGAAACGACGATGCACAGAACCACCAGGAAAATAAACATGGAGGTCATGGTAGACCGAAGTCCTGCAGAGTTATATACCTCAAAGAGATATGCTTCACCCATTGCACGGAAGCCCTTTGGCAGCTTGGAGGTGATCTCCTTAAGCTGGAGAAGACCCATGGTAATACCGGTAAAGAATGTCTGGGTAGCCAGAGTTACGATCATGGTATTCAGCTTAAAGTTGGAAATGATCCAGCCATTGAGCATACCAAGGATAAATCCGATCACGATTGCCAGCAGAATACCGATCAGCGGGTTTGTGTCGCACCATCCGTTATTAACACAGATTGTAGCGGAAAGACAGGAAGCCAGGGAAGCGATAGCAGGGAATGACAGGTCGAACCCGCCGGAAACCATAACTACCAGACAGCACATGGCAAACATACCGTCCACAACCATAGAACGCAGAATTGTTACAATTTTGTCTGCTTCAAATAGCTGACCATGAGAAATTACTTGAATTGCAATGCACATAACGATGAGAACAATAAAAATGTAAAGCTCTGTTCTCTTTGTCATGCGCTTTAACGCAGCTTTATTCATTACGCAGCCCTCCTTAGCGAATAATTTCAAGGATGTTTTCTTCTGTAATATCATCACCGGTCATTTCACCGACAATGCCGCCATCCTTCATTACGATTACACGGCTGCAGTTCACAACAACTTCTGACAAATCATCAGAAATAATGATAACAGCCAGACCTTCGTTTGCCAGTTCATGAACCAGATGATGGATATCCTGTTTTGCGCCTACGTCAACACCAACGGTCGGGCCATTGAGGATCAGAACATCCAGGTCATTGCTCAGCCACTTGGACAGTACGATTTTCTGCTGGTTACCGCCAGACAGTGTGGATGCAAACTTGCGCACATCATCCGTTGCAATAGAGAATTTCTCTTTCCAGATATTTGCATCATCAATAATATCCTGCTTTTTGATGATACCAAAGGAATTGGAAAGACGCTTCAGGGAAGACAACGTAATATTATCTGCGATCGGCTGCTGCAGACAGAGTCCCTCAGTCAGTCGGTCCTCAGGCACATAGCCAATCTTCATTTTCTGAGCTGCGATCGGGGAACTGATCTTTACAGACTGTCCGTTCAGCATGATATTTCCTGATTCGATCTTTTCCAGACCGAACAGGCTAAGTGCCAGCTCCGTACGTCCGGAACCAAGAAGTCCTGTAACGCCCAGGATCTCACCTTTTTTCAGATCAAAGGAAATGTTCTTACATTTTTTATCCTTCAGTGTAAGATTTTCCACCTTCAGAACCGGCTCCTTGCTGATGTTGGTAGGAATGAAACGATCCTCCACCAGCTCTCTTCCGGTCAGGTAGTATGTATATTTTTCACGGGTAAGGTCAGACGTCAGACCGGAATATACATTTTTGCCATTTCTCATAATGCAGACATCATCAGAAATTTCAAAAATCTCCTCGGTCTTATGGCTGATAAACATGATGGCGATGCCGGAATCCCTAAGCTGACGAACGGTTTTAAATAATGCGTCAACCTCCTTTTTCGTCAGGGCGGTGGTCGGCTCGTCCATGATGATCAATTTCGCATTAAATAACAGTGCACGGCAAATAGCAACAAGCTGCTTGTCTGCAACACTGAGCTCGCCCATTTTTGCGTGCAGGTCAATATGATATCCAATTTTTGATAAAGCTTCTTTTGCCGTAGCTTCCCAGCGTTTTCTGTTGACAAGCTTTTTGCCGGCTGTGATCTCTGAGTTGATTGCAAGGTTTTCCATAACCGTCAGGTTGGGGAAAATCGATAAATCCTGATAGATAACCTGAATGCCTAACTGGGTAGCTTCCGCTGGTGTGATCTTTGAGATTTTCTTTCCCTCAAAGGTTACCTCACCTTCATCCCTGGTATATACACCAGAGATAATTTTTACAAGTGTAGACTTTCCACATCCGTTTTCTCCAGCTAAACACATAACCTTACCGGGTCTGACTGCAAAGTTTACATGATCCAGCGCATGTACACCGGAAAAGGACTTGCATATCCCAGACATTTCAAGTAAGTACTCTGACATAAGCGTGCACACTCCCTCTTTATTCTTCATAACCTGTAACAGGTCTGCGCAAATGATCCGCAGATTCAATCGCGTACAATTTCTTCCTGTTAATTACCGGGGCAGAGAAGCCAGCTTCTCTGCCCCAATACTGTTCATGTATTCCGAAACTTTCGTTTCAACAAATTAGAATCCGAAGTCGTAGCAGTTCTCTTTTGTGATCGCGATCTGGCCCTGTCCAACAAGAACCTTATCCTGAAGTGCAACTGCATCGTAGCCTTCTACGCCAAGGTCTGCGCCGTCAGCGATCTCCTCGCCGTTGAACAGCTTCACTGCACAGTTCAGCATAGCTTTTGCGGTAACGCCTGCATCCCAAAGAGCTACAGAACCAAGAGTTCCGTCCTCAAGGTAGTCAGCAACTTCCAGAGGCATTGCTACGGAGATAGCAAATACTTTGCCGGTCAGACCAAGCTCCTGAATAGCACGTGCTGCGCCAGGCGCATCGAAGGAACCTGTTCCAAGGATACCTTTCAGATCCGGATATTTGGTGATCAGCTCTTTTGTCAGCTCATATGCTTTCTCAGCGTCAGAATCATCTGCAACACGTGCGTCCGGAACAAGCTCCATATCCGGATATGCTTCCTCTGCACGGGCAACTGCTGCGTCTGCCCAGTTGTTCTGGGATTCCATTGTCATGGAACCAACCATTGTGATGTACTGACCTTCGCCGTCCATCTGCTCTGCAAGCTGATCCATCAGGAATCCGCCAAGACCTGTCTCATCAAATGCCTCGATGTCATAGGTTACGTTTTCCATACCGGAAGCCTCAGTAGCGATTACGATGATACCTTTATCCATAGCTTCTTTACAGACAGCTTCACATGCGTCCGGGTCGTTCGGTGAGAAGCAAAGTACGTCAACACCCTGGTTTACAAGGTCTGTCATGATCTGTACCTGCGCTGCTGCATCAACATCTGTCGGTCCTTTGTAGATTACGTCAATGCCGTTTTCCTCTGACCACTCTTCTACGTTTTCCTGTACATGATCCCACCATGCCTGGCCCATAACCTTAGGTACGAAAGCGATCGTTGGTGTATCTGCTTCCTCTGCAAATACTGCCGTTGTACCTGCTAAGGTGGTGATTCCCATTGCGAAGCAAAGTAAGCCTGCTGTCAGTTTTCTTTTCATTTTAAGTTCCTCCTTTTTCTGCAGTTTTCTGCTCTTGTGTTTGATAATGTTATTTTAAGAAAAGCCGTTTAAAAAATAAATTCAATTTTTTCATTGGCTTAGTCTTATTTTTCATATTTAATCCAAATGGTAAATCTCTTCCATATCAGACCAGAATTCGCCTTCCAGTCTGTCCTCCAGCGGCTGCATAAGAGGTTTTACCAGATCCCACCATTCCTGGGTTGTCGGATCTGCCGCCATCTTCGCCATATCCTTCTCATAGTCGTCGCCTACATACTCAAAATAGGTAAAGAGGTAATCTCCTCTGCTGTAAATGGAATAATTCTGGAGGTTGCATTCCTTGATCATTTCGTTTACGCCCGGAAGAGGATTTGCATGGTATTTTTTATAAGCCTCAAGTCCCTCCGGTTTTACTTTGATCATCTGTCCGAACCGCATCATATTCTTCACTCATCCCTTCTTATTAAAATCTTATGATCCGCTGCCTGGCATCTTAATAAATCTTGGTTGCCTCATCAAACAGTGCCTTAATGTTTGCCGGAGGAATGTCCGGAAGAATTGCCTCATGGCTTGGTGAAAGTATCAGTCCAGTGGGGAAAATAGTACGAAGCTCTTTTACCTTGGCCTGTACCTGCTCCGGTGTTCCGTTTACAAGAAGATCCTGGGTATCTACACCGCCGCAGAACGCAACCTTATCGCCAAATTTGTCTTTCAGGCCCTGTGGCTCCATTCCGGCTGCAAGAGCCTGGATCGGATGGATAATATCAACACCGGCTTCAATGAGATCCGGAATAACGTCTGCTATGGAACCGCAGGAGTGGTAGATAACCTTTAAACCATAGGAATGAGCCTGCTCAACCAGCTTTTTGCAGCCCGGGATGATAAATTTACGAACCATCTCCGGTGAAAGCATCAGACCTCTCTGGCTTCCCATATCGTTACCAATCAGGACTGCATTTAATCTTCCCTTTGTTGCCTCATAGAAAATCTCGTTTGCTTTCAGATAGAATTCCATGATCTTTGCATCCACGGCTTCATAAACCTCAGGAGCTGCTACCATGTTCATCAGCGCATTTTCCATACCGAAAGCAGCGCAGGTATCCTGGAAATGTGCGGACCACATCATACCAAGTGCAACCTTTCCTTCCGGAGCCATTTCTACACGTCTTCTGCACTCTTCCGGATCAATATATTTTGCAGGGTCAGGCCATTCAAAGTTTACAGCCTCCAGATCCTCTTCGTCCTCGCAGTCAGCAAAGCAGCCCGGTGTTGTCAGGGTTCTGTCCTCTGCATCTACATTACCGTCTCTGTACCAGTCAAATGCTGCATAGATTGCAGAAGCAGTCGGCGCCTGATAAGGTACCTCAACTGCATAGAAGTCATCTCCAACAGCCAGTTTCAGTTTATGGAAGCCCTCTTCACCCTCTTCCTCAATACCATAGTGCTTATACAGTGCCGGTCTTGCGAAAACATCCGGCATTCCAAGCCATGCTGCCGGTCTGTCAACCGGTTCTCTGTTTACTGTTGCATAAAAACGTTCCAGACTGTTCATAATTATCCCCTTTCTTTACTTTTCACGCAAAATAACTACCTGCGCAATTTTCATCTGGGTTTATATTAAAAAAAACCGATAAAAAAATAAATTCAATTTTTTTATCGGTTTAGTCTTATTTTTCATATTGTGAATTCAGTATATCTTCCATTGGAGAACGGTAATTCTCCACATTTTGTTTTGTCAGGATTTCCACCTTATTCTTATACCATGCCCGCAGGCTTTCCCCTACCGCACTTTTCTTTGCGCACTCCAGTGCATAATAGGCTTCAAACTCCGGCGGCTGTGTCACAAGCCCGTACAGCCGTCCTTCCTTTATATCCTCCATATGCGCGCTTGCATTTCCGATTCCGATCAGCGCGACTTCTTCCTCTATTCCCTGCTCTTTGAGCACCTCGTACACGCCCTGGGACATATAATTATCCTGGCAGTATATCATGTCAATATCCGGATTTTTCTTCAGGAGGTTCACTGCCGCCTCCTTTGCCTTCTCGCTTTTCCATTCTCCGTTTGCGATTCCCACCACTTCAAGATTTGAATGGGATGCCAGCTTTTCCAGAAATGTCTGGGTTCTGTAAATCTGCGGGTCGCTTCCCGGAATCCCTTCTATAATGCCGATCCTTCCGTACCTTCCTCCGAAATATCCAATTGCAAGGGTAGCCGCCATTTCCGCCTCCTCAGACATGCTGGCACCTACATATGCAGCCACATACTCCGAGGATACCGTGTCTACCTTCATGTTCAGGTTTATGACAGGAATTCCTGCCTGATTTGCCTCTTTTAAAACATTGAGAAAGGATTTTGCATTTACAGGGCAGAGGATAATGGCATCTACCTTTTCCTCGATGAAATTTCTCATCTGCTCTTCCTGGGTGGCTACATTCCACTGGGCATAGCAGATCTCCAGGGTATACGTATCATCCTTAGCGGCAAAATCGTTCATCAGGTTTCCCAGTTCCTCCTGATAATCACTTTGTTCTGATGCCAGGGTACAGCCTATAATAAGCTTGTCACGCTTCTCTTTTTCTACTGTCTCCGGAACGCTGTCGCTTTTCACTTTTATACGTCCGCCATCGGCTGCCACAAACCCCATCACGAGAAATATAACAATTAAGGCTCCGCCTGCCGCAGTCAGGATTTTTTTTATTTTACTCATCTTACAGTCCCTCCAGTTCAAACGGCAGCGTATAGACCACGGTTGTCCCTTTTCCCAGCTCTCCGTAATATTTCAGACCGTATCCTTCGCCGAATCGCAGCATGATCCTCTCATTAACATTTCTTACCCCGATACCGGAACCGCTGATATTTTCAGGCTCGATCTCATCCGACAGGATCTTATCGCACATCTCCTGGGTCATACCGCAGCCGTCATCGCTGATTTTGATCTTCAGAAAATCCTCTTCCCGGAAGGCATCGATCCGGATATGCCCGCTTCCCTTTTTCAGCTTGATTCCATGGTAAATGGAGTTTTCTACAATAGGCTGCAAGATCAGCTTGATGATCCTGCATTTTTCCACCTCCGGCTCCATGTTGATCTCATAAGTAAACTTATCCGCATAACGCATGTTCTGAATGATCAGATAATTCTTTACATGCTCCAGTTCCTTTTTCAGTGTAATCTCCTCATTGCCCTTGTTCAGCGAAATGCGGAACAGCTTTGCCAATGCCTCTGTCATGGGAACGATATTTTTGTCGTTGGTCTCAGCCATCCAGATGATGGAGTCCAACGTATTGTAGAGAAAATGTGGATTGATCTGTGCCTGGAGAGCCTGCAGTTCATACCGGCGCTTATTTTCCTGCTCCTCCACCACCTGCTCTTTCAAATTTTCAATACGTTCCAGCATCTCGTTGAAATTTTGGGAAAGCTTGCCGATTTCATCATTGCTCTGAATTGGAACCGGGTGATTCAGGTTTTCAATATTTACCCGCTCCATATGCACCTGCAGCTTCTTAAGAGGCCCGATCACTCCAGCCAAGATCCCGTTGAGTACCAACAGCGTCAGTAAAAGAGTTGCTGCTACCGCAAAGATCATTACCATAATGGTACTGTTCAGGCTGGACATTACATCTCTGTAGGGCTTCAGAGTCAGTACCGTCCAGTTTGCTTTTTCCATCTCTCCCTTTGTGGCAAAATAGTCCACATTATTCAGCGTGATCCGGAAGGAATCATCATCCGCACTTTCTATGGAAGAATTCAGTATTTCCTTGTTTTCCTCCCCGTCAAGTCCCAGTACATTCTTTCCGTCCTGCTGTTCATAAACAATTTCCCCTTTTTCATTGAGAATACACATCAGGCTTCCCTGATCATCACCGGACTGGATGGATTCACAGATTTTTGCGATCTCATTCATATTCACATCGATCAGGATCACGCCCAAAAAAGAACCATCCTGGCAATTCTGTACCACCCGGCTGATAGAAAGAGTGGGCTCATTGCTCATACTGAAAAAGAAATGCTGGTTCGGTCCGGTCACCGCAGCCTTCTGTGGATCTTCCATTGCCTTTCGATACCATTCCTGCAGGGAGTAATCCACAATTACATTCCGGTATGTATACAGGGTCTTATAAAACAGAAGTGTTTTCCTGCCAAAAACCATGATATTGGAAACATCCGGTCTGGTAAGAAGGATGTCGCTGAATGCCCTTGAGCTCATTTCGTACTCCACCATGTTTTCGATACCCGTTGTATCACCAGAATTTCTCTCCGTTTTTAACGCCTCCACCAGATAATCCTGGAGATAGTAATTGTAATTTGTAGATTTTGCGACGGCATCCACCTCATCAATATAATCACTGAGGTAAGACATGACATTGCTCACATGTTCCTTTTCATACAGCTTCTGTTCATTTATGGTCCTTTCTCTGGACAAAAAATAAAACATTCCGATCGCAGCCATCATTGCAATAGCGATGAGCAGGGCAATCTGCTGCATCGCCCTGCTTTTCAGGCTTTTTTCTTTTCTGTCTTTCACGATTAACTCCTTTGCCGGAATTCTGAAGGGGACATTCCCGTATATTTCTTGAAGGATATGCTGAAATAGTGGGGATTGGAAAATCCTGTTTCAAATGCGATCTCGTAAGTCTTCATGTCCGTTGTCCTGAGAAGCTCCATAGACTTTTTCATTCTCACATCCGTCAGATATTTTACAAAGTTTGTGCCCGCCTCTTTCTTGAAAAGTCCGCTTAAGTATCCTGTGCTGACGCTGGCAAATTCTGCCGCGCTGTTCAGGGACAGCTCCGGGTCCTTATAATTCTGGTTGACGTAATTTTTTACCTTTTCAATGATCTGGATACTGCTGTTCGTCTGCACCGACTGCATCTCTTTGTGTATCTCCCCGGCAAAAAGCATAAGCCGTTCCTTCATCTTTTCCGGTGTTGCCAGACGGTCGATCGCCTGATAAAAATCAAAGCCATCGCTCCATATTTTTTCCGAAACCTCTTTCAGATTAGACAGCTCCCTCAAAAAAGAGGTGACCATTTCAATATACACCATTTTAATATTAGGCGTGGAAAGGCTTCTTCCTACACTGATACAATTCATTACCTCCGTGACAGCCTCTCTCACCTCATCGATACCCTTAAATTTAATGCAGTTGATCAGATTTTTAATCTGCTTCTGCGGATAGAAGAAGGATTTTTCCAGATATCCAAGGTCCTCAATATCATATACATTGTCCCCTCCAAGGGAATATTTACATTCCAGGGCCTTTTTTGCATCCAGATAGGAATCATGCAGCCGCTCCGGCGCATCCACCATAGAACCGCTTCCGCAGGTTGCCCCAATCTTGATATAGCTGTAAATTGCTTTTTGTATGACACAGAGTGTCTGATACACAATATCATGGGCATCATCTCCAAAAAGACTGCATCGGAAAAGAATGACCACCCGTTCCCTTCCATCTTCAAAGACAAAGTGCTCATCTCCCACACTTTCTTTTGCAATATTCTGGGATGCAAACAGATAAAGGTCATAATCCTCAGCGGAGATTTCCGAAAGTTCCAGCTCCACCAGTGCAACCTCATATGGACCGTCCCCCAGCTCAACCTGGAAGCTTTTGCAGCGTTCCAGATACATATCCAGATTACTTGTAGCTGTACAGACTATGTGATTCAGCAATTGTGACCGCAGCACCGGAGCACTCTGGTTCAACTGTTTTTTAATAGAAGAAATATATTCCTTCTTCCGGTTTTCCATATGAAGCTTTTCACAGATCTCGGACATCTTTTTGTACATGGTGTCCGCACCTGCCGGCTTCAGAATATAATTTTTGACCCCCAGATCCACAGACTGGCGGGCATACTCAAAATCCTCATGCCCCGTCAGTATGACAATATGGATATCCGGATATTCCTTTGATAAGATCTTCGTCAGCTCCAGGCCGTCCATAAAGGGCATGACAATATCCGTGAGAACAAGGTCCACCTTATTCACTCTGATAATATCCAATGCCTCCTGACCATCCTCGGCAAGGAAAATTTTTGAAAAGCCCAGGGACTGCCAGTCAATGCTGTTTTTAATTCCGTTTCGGATCAGCGGCTCATCATCCGCGATTAACAGTGTATACATACCTCATCCGCCTTTTAATAAGTGTTCCGGCAATGCCTTCCATTGCCTGTCTGGTTCTATCTTATCATATTACGGCGCTTTCTGTCAGCACATTTCGACAGCTTCCAGTTATTTCTACCAGCATTTTTTACAGGCTTCAAAGCCCTGTCCCTCTGCCTGTGAGACTGGTACCTGGCGGGCTGTATCAGGATTCATATTGCCGCAGTCAGGAATGCTGTGATATTTGCTTCCTGTTGCGGAAAGCCACACCATTTCCTCCTGATTCTCCCCGGACGCGGCGGCATCCAATGCCTGTCCTGCCTCCTGCGCGGTGCCGGACCCACTCTGGAAACCACTGCTTTCCCCGGCAGGCTGTGTCCCGGTATCGGATTCATCTCCGGCTGTATAGTCATTGCAGGGAGAGGCATTCCAGGAAAGGGAGCTGCCGTCCGACAGGGCGATCACCGTGCCCTGTTTATCCGTACGAAATACCTCTATTTCCATGGCTTCCAGCTTTTCCATAGTATCTGCATCCGGGTGACCGTACTGATTATCTGTTCCACAGGAAACGACCGCATACTCCGGCACAGTTGCCTCAAGGAAATCCCAGCTTGTGGAACTGGCAGAACCGTGATGTCCTACACACAGCACATCGCAGGAAAGGTCAATCCCCGATGCCACCATGCTTTCCTCGCTGTCATACTCTGCATCCCCAGTGAAAATAAAGCTGCTTTCTCCGTTCGTAAGCTTAATCGCCACAGAATTGTTGTTGCTGTCACCGCTTATTTCGGAAGGTGCCAAAACCGTGAAACTTCCAGTGCCAAAGGAAAACTCCGTTCCCACTGCCGGATGCTGCACCGAAAGGCCGTTTGCCTCCACAGCGTTCATAAAGGAATCATAAAGTCCGGAATCATGGACATAATCCGCCCCGATCACATTGCTCACCTCAAAGTTGTTCAGACATCCGATCAGACCGCTTACATGGTCCTCGTCATAGTGGGAGGAGATCAGGTAATCAATGTTGGTAACCTGCTGGTTCTGCAGATATGACACAACAAAGCTGGAGGCACTGCGGTCCCCGCCGTCATACAAAAGGTTCTGCCCGCCCGATTGTACCAGGATGGAAAGGCCCTGTCCCACATCCAGAAAATGGACTGCCATATCTCCTGTTTCCGCGGCTTTCGCCTCTTTTCCCCCGTCCACGACCACGGCCCCTGAAAATAGCAGAACAAGAATAAGCATCGTGGTCAAAAGCTGCTGTTTGAATTTTCTCATTTAATCGTTCCCCCTTTATGTTCCTTCTGTCTGCAAAATATATGCCCTAACCACAGAAGGGAGTTTTCTTTATCTTACAACAGATCCGCATATTAATCCATAATTTTAGCCGGAAGAAGATTTCTCTTTCTCCCGGCTCTGGTCTGACTTCTCAGTTAAGCTCTGCGATCCTGGTGACCGCAACGTAGATTTCCTGGATTTTGTACCATGTAGGATAATCCACGATCCCTGTCTCCGGCAGTCCGAAAATGCTCTGGAATTTCCGCACTGCAGCCTTTGTAGCAGGTCCGTAAATACCGTCCACCGCAATGGTGGGCATAGCCGGATATGCCTGTGCAATGGCATTGATCTGCTCCTGCATCTGACGCACCTTATCCCCCGTGGCACCTGTATTCAAATCATACCCCGGCCAGGAAGAAGGAATGCCGGAAACCTGCTCCGCCACATTAATGTACATATCATTCCCGTAAAAATACCGTAGTATCTCAATAGCGGAATATCCCTGATCGCCCAGGCTTTTGCTGCCCCACTGGGTCATCCATCCCCTGTCACGGCACTGTACCTGTCTTCCGTCGCAATACTGGGTCAGGATCGGCTGGTGCACATTTGGTCTGGAAAGATAATTCTCAAATAATTCATCCACGATCCTTTCAATACTGTCAAAAATATTTCTCCCCGGCATCCATTTATGGTCATAAGCTGTAGAAGATGTAATGGTAAACTCATAGCCCTTATTCCTGTACCATTCCGTATACACACGGTTCAGGGTAAAGGACATGATCGCCAACACATTGGCACGGATGGTATCATCAGGCCAGGTGGCATAAATCTCGCTGCTGGCAACATTTTTGATGTAATCCCGGTATCGGACATAATAATTCCTGGCTGTATTATCCCGGACAGGACCATCATGGACCACTACAAATTCCGGCACTACCACGCGGCTGAGAACGATCTCCCCGGTTTCATTGACAGGCTTGATCTCCGCCTCTTCAATCTTCGGCGGATAAACTCCGAACAGCGTGTGGGGAGGAATGACAACTCTTTCGAATGGGCTGACAGTCCCTTCAATGGGCGACATCTTAACCCCCTGCTCCGCAAGCACAGTAGGAAGCACCTCTGTACCTGCGACCTCGCCTTCCTCAAAGCCTTCTGCTAACACCTGCACCGTATATTCCGAATACGGCTGTGACTCCTCATTTACATCCAGACTGTATTCCAACGGCGGCGCTTTCAGCTCCAGTATAGGGGTCTGTCCCGAAGAATCTGTCCGCACCTCTTCGATCACGCTGTCCGGTACCCCTGTATAAGAAATCCTCACCAGTGCATTCTCGATCGGCCTGTTTCCATCAGCAGACTGTACCGTAACCTGCAGCCTTCCTTCATCCACATTATCCTGCTGGGCATGTATATTTCCGTATGAGTACATAGAATACTCCTAAAAATGCTCTCATAGAATCCTATGCCTGCAATACGGCTGTTATGTTTCGATTTCCTCAATCCTGCACCTGTGGACCTTTGTTACTTTATCGTAGCTGATTCCCACTGCCAGAACTTTTCCGGTATATTTCGGTCTTTCGCCCAGTTTTCCTTTGAATCTCAGGATATACTGTTTATCTTTAATCTGCCGGATTGCCTCTCCCGGCGTATGGTCTATTTTCAATTCAAGGATCATGCAGGTATCCGCTTTATCTTCCGGATAAAAAATGAAATCTACAAATCCCTCTCCCGCCTTATCCTCTCTCTCAATGCGATACCTATCCCTGGCTGATAAATAAACCAGATTCACCACCGCTGACAATTCTACCTCGTTATTATAAGAAAGAATGGGTGTTTCCGTATTGTGTACATAAGCCAAAATTTCCTCCATGACATCCGTATCGCCGTGAAGAGTTGCCTGAAGCATGCGCTCCGATTCCTTTGCCAGATTATACACATATCCCAGCGAAGGCTCCTTCTGAAGGATTTCATCAAATTTGTCCATCAGTTCTTTATTTGGAATGTATACTTTCCCCTTATAGTAGCTCAGGAAACCATATACCACCATGGCAGATAAAACTTCCTCCCTGGTAGTAAGATTCATGGATGTTGCCGCATATTCCTGGATTTTTGCCTGCACTCCCTCACCGGATACCATCAATGCAAGATCTTTGCGTATACCGTCAACATTGTGCTGAATATAATAAAAAATTTCATCATATGGACCAGAACTGGTCCAATAACTGCCGAGATTATTATTTGTCAAGGAAGCCACCACAGAACGGGGATTATAAATCCGCTCTCCGGTTTTTGTATAATAACCATCATACCAGATACGAAGCCCTTCTCTTGTAACAGTTGCTGCTTTTTCCTGTCTTTCACAGTTTTTGCAATACCTCTGATAAAGCATATCTGTTTCTGATTCCGAAAATCCAAAATACTCAGCAAATTTCGGCTCTGTTGCCATGCTGTATTCTATAAACATATTTAATTCTGAACCACTGGAATATTTCGCAATGGGTAAAATGCCAGTCATATAGGCAAGGGAAACGTATGGCTTATCCTTTAACAGCCCTTTTAAAAACAAGAGATAGGATCTCTTATCGTTTTCCGTAACAAATGGCATGTTAAATACTGCATCCCATTCATCAAATACAAATAAAAATTTTTCATTTTTTTCTGCGAAAATCCGCATCAAATATTCCCTGACAGATTCATTTTCCCGGAATGAAATATCCGAATAAGCATGACTCAGGTCCGATTTCAGAGTCCTTTTAATGGCATCCATATATTCTTTGTAGCTGGTACATTCATCATCCATCACACTGAAATCAATATAGATCACATTATACTGATTCAAATGCTTTCGATAACCCGGTTCTCCTGAGATCATCAGTTTGTCAAATATCTCACTGGCATCCGTGCCTTTGCCAAAAAAAGCTCCGATCATGTTTGCCATAACAGTCTTTCCAAATCTTCGTGGACGTGTAATACAAATGTGTCTGTTTCCAGCTTCCATCAGAGGAAATAACTCTGTCAAAAGTAAAGATTTATCTACAAAATACGTGCTGGTCGATTCGCTTTTATATAAAAAATAGGATGAATTACTATTTAAATATATCCCCATGTCCACACCTTCTTTCTGATATTCCCATTATAGCAAACTCTAGTTTAGAAAAAAAGTGAAATATGCGAATGTCCAAATCAAAAAAAGGCTGCACAGCGCATTTTACTGTTCCGCGCTGTGCAGCCCGTATGTTGATCAGAAAACACTCAAAATATCATGGTACATCACCACGACCATCAAAACCATCAGCATCATCAGTCCGGCAAAGTGGATCATTCCTTCTACCTGACGGTTTACAGGTTTTTTCCGCACTGCCTCAATGAGAAGAAACACAAGCCTTCCTCCGTCCAGTGCAGGAAACGGCAGAAGATTCATGACTCCAAGGTTTGCAGACAACAGGATCGCCATATAAAGCATGTTCACCCACACTGCCAGCGTGCCTTCGCTTTTGCTTTCCTCATAGGTGTCGCCGATGGCATCCACCACACCCACAGGACCGCTCATGTCTTTAATACCAAGCCTTCCCACTGCCAGCTCCTTCAGACTCATGATCGTGGAGCGGATCAGGTATTTCACCTCAAGCCCGGCATATTTCAGTACGTTAAAGCCGCTGGTCTTGACACATGCCAGATTATAGGAAAAGCCCAGTGTCGGTGTTTTATATTCCCGTGGTGTAATCTCTGCATCATATTCCAGCCCGTTTCTCTCATAGGTGATCTGTACCGGTTTATCTGACAAAGGATTCTCGGCAATGTAATCTGTATAATCTTCTCCGTTTTCAATCCTCACCCCATTAATCGAAGTGATCACATCCCCCGGCTGAACCCCGGCTTCCCCCAGAGGCATCCCCGGGATCAGGGACTCCACCTCCATGGTTTCCGTGTCCTTACGGTTAAATCCCAGAAGATAGCGCACATCCGCATCCGGCATAAATGACAGTTCTATTTTCTCGCCGTCCCGTTCCACCGTCATACGCACCGGCTCATCCAGCTTAATCTCATTCAAATACGTATAAAGATACAGATCCCTTGCTAAATCAATGTGATATCCCTGATACTCCTTGATCACATCGCCCTCTCTTAAGCCTGCTGCTTCAGCAGAAGAATTTGCCTGTACGGACCTGATCTCCGCCGGATCATATCCCATCAGCCCCACGATCACCACTGCAACCACAAAGGCAAGAATAAAATTAAATACAGGACCTGCCGCAACCACAGAAATCCTTCCCCAAACGGAAGCCGAATTAAAGGTTCCAGGCTCGTCATCCTCCATATCCTCTCCCAACATGGCGCAGGAACCGCCTATCGGAAAAAGCTTCAGGGAATATCTTGTTCCGCCCTTCACCGTACTGAGAAGTCTTGGTCCCATTCCAAGAGAAAACTCTGTTACTGTAATTCCATTCTTTTTCGCGAGGAGAAAATGTCCCAGCTCATGAAAAAGAATGATGGCGCTGAAAATAATGATCGCCAGAATAATCTTCAATCTACCACCTGCTTTCAATCCATTGATAAGTCTCGTCCTCGACAGCCAGGATTTCCTCCAGGCCAGGATGCGGGATCACGGTATGTCTTGCCATAGACTGCCCGATAATCTCGTAAATATCCAGGAAACCAATTTTTTCCTGCAAAAATTT
Organism: Ruminococcus sp. 5_1_39BFAA; assembly: GCF_964240875.1. Taxonomy (NCBI): domain Bacteria; kingdom Bacillati; phylum Bacillota; class Clostridia; order Eubacteriales; family Oscillospiraceae; genus Ruminococcus; species Ruminococcus sp. 5_1_39BFAA. The sequence continues at coordinate 45,381 of NZ_CAXSVO010000015.1, forward strand.
CTTCACAGCAAGCTCATTTGCCGCATTGAATACGGTAGGCATGCTGCCTCCCTTTCCTGCTGCCTCCATTGCCATGGGAAGCCCCAGGAAGGTATCCATATCCGGTTCCTCAAAGGTAATCTGTTTTAATTTTCTGAAATCAAGCCTTTCTCCGTCCAGATACCGCCTCTGGGGATAATACAGCGCGTACTGGATAGGAAGGCGCATATCCGGTGTTCCAAGCTGCGCCATCACAGCTCCGTCCTTAAATTCCACCATGGAATGGATGATGCTCTGCGGCTGCACCACCACCTGGATCTGCTCCAGATCCATGCCGAACAGCCACCGTGCCTCCATTACCTCCAGCCCCTTATTCACCAGAGTAGCGGAATCCACTGTGATCTTCTGCCCCATCACCCAGTTTGGATGCTTCAGGGTATCGGCGAGGCTTACCCCTGCCAGCTCCGCTCTCTTTCTTCCGCGGAAGGGTCCGCCGGATGCTGTGATAAGAAGCTTGCTCACCTCGCTTTTGTTTTCCCCGTGAAGCGCCTGGAAAACAGCGCTGTGTTCGCTGTCCACCGGAAGGATCTGTACACCGTATTCCTCCGCCATTGGCATAATGAGATGACCTGCTGTCACAAGAGTTTCCTTATTTGCCAGGGCAATATCTTTTCCTGCGCGGATTCCTTCCATGGTGGGGCGGATACCGATCATTCCCACTACAGCCGTTACCAGGATATCCGTTTCCGGCATACGTGCAAGCTCCAGCAGTCCGTCCATGCCAGATACAACCTTTGTCTGCGTATCTGCGATCCGCACAGCCAGATCCTCTGCCGCCTTTTCATCCCATACTGCTGCAAGACGCGGACGGAACTCCCGCACCTGTTCCTCCAGCATTTTTACATTCCTCCCGGCACTGATTCCCAGCACTTCGATATCCTGATTGGCGCGCACCACATCCAGCGTCTGAGTTCCGATAGACCCGGTAGAGCCTAAAATTGCAATTTTCTTCATCTGTTTTCTCCTTTAAATTCCAAGAACGATCTTTGCCAGAAAATAAATGATCGGAGCCGTAAAGATCACACTGTCAAACCGGTCCAGGATTCCTCCGTGCCCGGGGATCAGCTTTCCGTAATCCTTAATTCCCTGGTTTCTCTTGATCGCAGAGGCCGCCAGATCTCCCACCATGGAAATCAGTGCGCCCACTGCACAGATAATGGCATATTCTGTCATGGGTCCCTGTGTAGCAGCACCATACGCCACACCTAAAAGTGCTGCTCCGGCAACACCGCCCACAGCACCCTCCACAGATTTCTTCGGACTTAACACAGGTGCCATTTTGTGTTTGCCAATAAGCATTCCCACACAATAGGCACAGGTATCGCAGCCCCAGGAGCACAGAAAGATCAGCCATACGATAAATTTTCCGTCAGGCAGGTTTCTGGTAAGGTATATAAAAGAAAGCATAACTGCTACATATACTACGCCAAAGAAGGCAGCCATCACCTGACCTGCCTGAAATTTTGGATAAGTAAACACATAAACAAACATAAGCAGCACAAGCGCCACCAACACTGCCATCATGCCGTATCTCTCAAAATCCAGCAGCATTGCCCCAAAATAGATCACAGCTCCGGCATATCCTGCTACCTCCAGCAGATTAAAGCTGTCGTCCCGCACCTGCATTGCCTTATAAAGCTCCTGCATTCCGATCACAGACACTCCCAGCAGGGTAAAAAACAACACATACCCGCCGCTTATAATTGTCAACAGTGCAACGGCAACCAGAAGGATGCCGCTTAAGAGCCTGGTCTTAAACATTTCCTCATTCCTCCTTCACACCGCCGTATCTTCTGTCTCTTTGATTATATTTCTCAATGGCCCTGATTAATTCCGCCTTATCAAAATCCGGCCAGGGCACATCGGTAAAATAAAATTCCGAATATGCCATCTGCCATAAGAGGAAATTGGAAAGACGCAATTCCCCGCTGGTGCGGATCATCAGATCCGGGTCAGGAATACCGGCCGTATCCAGATAATTTCCTATAGTTTCCTCCGTAATCTCCGAAGGGATCACCTTTCCGTCAGCCGCATCCTGCGCCAGCCGGCGGATTCCTCTCGTGATCTCATCACGGCTGCCGTAATTTAAGGCAATCTGGAAGTACAGCTCGTCATAGTCCTTTGAAAACTCCTCAAGCTGCAGGATCTTATCGCGGATGTCCTGATCAAAGGCTGAAATATCCCCGATGATCTTAACCTTCATTTTATTTCTCTCGGAAATCTTAAGACACTTCTTCAGATAGCTGCGGAACAGCTTCATCAGCCCCTCCACTTCCTCTCTGGAACGCTTCCAGTTTTCCGTGGAAAAAGCATAGACGGTCACGTATTTGACCCCCAGCTCCTTCATATCATCACAAATTGTCTCCAGATTGGCGCATCCCTTCACATGACCGTAGCTTCTCGGCATTCCTTTTGCCTTTGCCCACCGTCCGTTTCCGTCCAGAATGATCGCGATATGATTGGGTACATTCATGGTTTTGTTTTCTCCTTCAATGGTTCTTTTCACAATGTAAGGGAAAGAGAGCCCCTGTTCCGGAAGCTCTCTTATGGGTTGTCTTTTGTATGAATTCCTGTTAAACAGTAAGGATTTCTTTTGATTTTTTATCAATGGCTGCGTCTACATCCTTGATATATTTGTCAGTAAGCTTCTGAACCTTATCTCCAAGCTCCTTGATCTCGTCCTCTGATACATCCTCTTTTTTCAATTTTTTGAAGGCATCGTTTGCATCGCGGCGGATATTGCGCACTGCAACCTTTGCTGCCTCACCCTTTTTCTTTACATCCTTTACGAGGTCTTTACGGCGCTCCTCAGTAAGCTCAGGGAAAATAAGACGGATGACCTTGCCGTCGTTGCTGGGGTTTAAGCCAAGGTCAGAAACCAGGATCGCTTTCTCGATTGCCTTGATCAGGCTGGATTCCCATGGCTGGATCTGGATCATACGTGCTTCCGGTACCGTTACATTTGCCACCTGCTGGATAGGGGTAGGGGTTCCGTAATAATCCACAGTCAGCTTATCAAGAATATGGGGGTTGGCACGTCCTGCACGAATTGTGCTCAGCTCTGTTTCAAAACCTCCCAGAGTTTTTTTCATTTTGTCTTCATATTTCTGAATTCTTTCATCCATAGTTCAATCTCCCTCTCCTGTTTTTACACTATATATTCACACGGTCACTTTTGTGCCGGAGAATTTCCCGTGAACGGTGTTAATGATGCTGTCCTTTTCGTCCAGGCCAAAGACCAGCATGGGCATCTTCTGCTCCAGGCACATGATGGATGCAGTCAGATCCATGGCTGCCAGTTTCTTGTCAACCACCTCCTGGATGGTGATCTCATCGTATTTTACAGCGTTTGGATTTACCTTTGGATCGCTGTCATAGATTCCATCCACTGCCTTTGCCAGCAGAATGGCATCTGCTTCAATCTCGACTGCTCTGAGAACAGTGGCCGTATCTGTCGAAAAATACGGATGACCGGTACCGCCTGCAAAGAACAGTACCTTCCCCTGAGCAAAGCCTTCCTCCACGCTGTCCTTAGAATAAAGCTTTGTGAATGCACCGCATGCAAAGGGTGTGAAAATCTCTGTTTTCAGTCCCACATATCTGCAGATATCAGATACATAAATGCAGTTCATGATAGTAGCCAGCATCCCGATCTGGTCAGCCTTATTGCGGTCAATCGTTTCGCTGGTACGCCCTCTCCAAAAGTTACCGCCTCCGATCACGATTCCTACAGAAAGACCTTCCTCCACAATGGCTTTGATCTGCTTTGCCACACCAATGACAGTTTCCTCATCAAAGCCTGTTTTTTTTGGGCCAGCAAGAGCTTCCCCGCTTAATTTCAGTAATACTCTTTTCATATCCATCGCTTTTATCCTGCCTTTATATTATTTGTATCTCTCATAAAACAGGATCTGTTTACCAGACTCCTGCTACGATTTCATTGCCGTTCTCATCCACAGTGGTGGAAACGGTAAAGGAATCATAATAGTGATAGCCTGTCTCCCCTGTCTCCGGTTCGTCCTCATAATCGCTGCCTTTTGGCTCTCCGATACCAGAGATCAGATTCTCCAGCGGCTGACCAATATACTTCTCCGCAGCAGTAGCGCCTGCATCCACAGGTTCCGTATTGTTTCCGTCTCCGTCTCCCGGCTCAGTAGTCGGTGCTGGAGTCGGTGTCGTCGGCTGGGGCGTAGGTGTTGCAGTAACCTGCGTGCTGCTGTTATCGTCATTATCATCGTCATCATCGCCGCTGTCTATCAGACCGAGGCGGCGTTTTACCTCATTCAGCGTAGAGGTTTCCTTCTTACTGCTGCCGCTTAAATAGGTTGCATACGGAATGGAATCATCTCCGGTGCCGTCCATGCGCAGTGTGATCTGGCTGATGTTCTGCAGCGGGATCTTACGGAAATAGCATTCGCTTCTGTCCTCATCCGTATAAACAATGCGGATATCATAGCTTGACACCGAATTGCCGTTAGAATCCTTTGCCGTCTTATCGAAATAATAAAGGGCTTTCTCTCCGTTTTTCAGGGTAAACATACCATTTACCAGATCATCGCCCCACTCCTCGTCATCATCAGTATTGGGACGGATGTAAATTCGTTTCACCTCCGCGCCTGTGCTGTTGATCAGAACCACCTTCGATGCTGTGGATGTCTTATCGCCCATTACATTCTTGATGTTCTCATCCGTAGATGTCTGCATATTCACAAGGGCGCCGTCATCAGCCCCTTCATCTGTATTCTCGGCAGGTGCCACCGTTACCTGCGGCTCCTGCGCCGCACTGTCATCATCTTTTTTCTTGCCGCAGCCCGCTGCAAGCGCTGTCACAGCCAGTATGCCTGCAAGAATCACATAACGTTTTTTCATATATATTCCTCCCATAAATGGAATCCAGTTTTGTTATCCTACCTGCTTTCGCAGTTGCTTTCATTATTGCAGAGTATTACTTTCTTGTCAACCGAACCCACAAGGATTTCATACATTTTTTAGACTTTCCCATACTGTTCACAACCGTGTATTTCTGTATTCATTTGCAGAAATACCCTCATTTTTTTTGAATACCCTGGAAAAATGAGCTACATCCGTGAACCCCACAAGCTCGGAAATATCTGCAATGCGCAGGGACATATCCTTTAACAGCTCCTTTGCGCGCTGGATACGGATCTGGTTCAGGATCTCCGAAAAATTCTTTCCCTCCTGCTTATTCAGAAGCTTGCTCAGATGCCACTGGCTCACATAAGTTTTATCTGCCACCATTCCCAACGTCAGCTTTTCATTATAGTGCTCCTCCATATACTGCAGAGCATTTTTTACGATAAAGCTTCCCGCCGTGCTCTCCTCCTCGCCGGACTCCCGGCGCACAATGTTTCTCTTTTTCAGGTTATCCACCATCACTGCCAGAGCTTCTTCAATCTCCTGGATCTTGGAGGGTTTCAGAAGAAATCTTGTCACCCCCAGCCGCACGGCTTCCTGGCAGTAATCAAAGTCCCGGTAGCCCGTAAGAATGCTGATCTGCATATCAGAAAATTCCGATTTCAGAGCCGCGATCATTTTCAGACCGTCAAGCCCCGGCATGGCAATATCTGTAAAGATGATATCAGGCTTTCTCTCTCTTATTGCCTCGAGCCCTTCTTTTCCGCTATAGGCAGTCCCAGTCACCCTGCATTCATATTTTTCCCAGGGAACCAGCTTGGATATTCCCTCCACAATGATCGGTTCATCATCAATGATCATTACATGATACATACTCTGTCCACCTTCTTAAAACCAGCACAGGTACTCGTTTCTCCCTGTGCCGTTATATTTTAGTATACAATAAAATTCCAAAAAAAGAAAGGAAAAACGGGCATCTGTTTTTGAACAGATACCCGCATGAATTACTGTTCACTTCGTTCACAGCAACACACTCGATTCTTTTTACCCTTTTACAGCACCCGCCGTCATTCCTTTGATAATGTATTTCTGCAGACACACGTACACGATCAAAAGCGGAACAACCACCATGGTCACAACAGCCGCCATCAGTCCGTAATTCGTTCCCTCCTTTGAGGAAATCTCCAGCAGAAGCCTTGTGATCGCCCATTCATCCTTATTTCTAAGGAAGAACTGCTGGGTAAACAAATCGTTATAGCTCCACAGGAAGCTGAAAATTCCAACCGTAGCAAAGGATGGCTTTGTCAGCGGCATGATCACCTTGAAGAAAATCTGATAAGCATTGCAGCCCTCCATAAAGGCCGCTTCCTCCAGATCGATAGGAAGGCTTTTGATATACCCCGTCAGAACCACAATGGCAAAGGCTAGATTGCCCGCCACCTGTGGCAGGATCACAGAAAGCAGCGACAGCGCCGTATTTCCCGAACCAGCGATTCCCCAGGAGAATTCCATGCGGAATACAGGGATAATGGTGGAAAAAACAGGGAACATCATAGCCGCAATCACAAGATTATACAAAAATTCATTGCCCCGGAAGCGGTATCTCACCAGTGCAAAGGAAGCCATCCCTGCCAGAAGTATCACCACTGCCGCTACGCACCCGGAAATGATAATGCTGTTTTTGTAAGCATTCAATATATTCATCTTGGAAAATGCGTCCGTATAATTTGCAGTGGTAAACAGCTTTCCCACAGGAATGGAAAATGCGTCTGACATGATCTGCTTTTTGTCCTTAAAGGAGTTCATCACCACCCAAAAAATGGGGTAAATGGTGGTAACTGCCCACACGGTCAGAATGATATAAATAATTCCTGTATTGATGGATCTGGCTTTTACTTTTTTCATCCTGCTCCTCCTTAGTAATCCCGTTCTTTAAAGACAGTATTTACTACCTTTGACAAAACCACGCCCAGGATAACGATGACAAAAGCGATTGCGGAGCTGTAGTCAATATCCGGCGCCTGCATGGTCTTATAGTACATATAGGTTCCTGTAAGCCACGTTTTTCCCAAAGGCGCTCCGTTTGGAAACATAACCCAGGGAAGGTCGAACACCTTCAGCGCTCCGGTTACTGCCAGAACCGCACAGGTACAGACCACATTGTGAAGAAGCGGCCAGGAAATGTACCGTACCTTCTGCCATCTCGTGGCACCGTCTATGGCTGCCGATTCGTAAAGCTCCTCTGATATATTGTTCAGCCCTGTTACCAGGATGATGAAATAAAACCCTACATACTGCCACACCACGGGAGACATCATCACTGTAAGGGGATACAGCTCCTTCCAGTTCACCTTGCTTCCCACAAGCTGGCTCAGCATACCGCCGTCATACTGGAAGATCAGGTTGAACAAAACCCCGAGTGCTGTTGCCGATATAACAATGGGGAAAAAGTATACGATGCGGAAAAACTTTGCCCCTCTTTTGATATTGTCAACCAGCATGGCAAGTATTACCGCAAGCCCCACCTCTCCGAACAGCGTGACAAAAATCATGATAACCGTATTTTTCAGGGCTATCCGCACATTTTCATCTGTGAGAAGCTTCTCATAGTTTTTGTAAAACGGCTGGTTAAAGCCCTTTGCAGCGCCTCCCAGATTTCTGATCTTCATAAAACTGTTTAAAATATTCTGGATAAACGGATAGTAAAGAAACACAGCCATAAAAACAAAGGCCGGGATCAGGAAGAAAAAAGCCGGTTTTTTATTTTTATAAACATTCATGCTAACACCCACTTTTCCGAAAGACAGAGCCGGAGGAGTATTCCTCCGGCCCCTGTCCCGATTCGTTCCCTAAAAGTTATTCTTCGTTTTCAGCGATGATCTCAAGAACCTCTTCCAGAGCCTCTTCGATCTCAGTCTGTCCTTCTACGATCTGCGGCATGTTATCAAAGATCGGGGCTCTCTCATCCTGTGTTACAAGGTCCTGAGCAGCGCCGGTGATACCAGTTGTATCCTTTAACATTGCCAGAGCATCCTTCTCAAGATTTGTCAGATTGCTTTCGTCAATTTCAACGCCGTTTTTCAGAGCTGTTGTGGCAGTTCCTGCAAATTTGGAAACTGTTTCATCGTTAATAAAGCTTTCAATGAGAGAAACGGCTGCGTCACGTTTTGCTTCGTCCTCCCAGCATTTACTGGAAATGTACCATCCGGAGGACAGTCCGCCGATGATATCCGTGCTCTTTCTGTCGCCGTTGCCAGGAACATATGTTACGGTAAAGTTGTCGATGTTGTCTGTGCCTTCCTTGATACCGCCCATTTTCCAGGAGCCGTCAAGGTAGAATGCTGCTTTGTCTTCCAGGAAGCTCTGGAATACCTCATCTGCTGTTGCAGTATTGGTGTTCTCAGACAAAAATCCTTTTTCATAAAGATCCTTGATATCCGCCAGACCTGCCTGCCATGCAGCGCCTGCCTCATCGTCTACTGCTTCCGGAACGATGGTATGTGTCTTTGCACTGTCATGGTTATAAATTGCAAATTCAAACCAGTAATGGGGTTCTTTAGCCAGAGAGGTTGCGATCGGAGTGTAGCCAGCATCTTTAATCTTCTGGCAATCCTCTAAAAATGCCTCCCATGTGGTGTCTGCTCCGGGAATCTCCACACCTGCTGCCTCAAGAACGGTCTTGTTGCAGTATAAGCCTTCCCAGTATCCATAGAAGGGAACTGCATACTGAACGCCGTCTGCCGGAGATGCCGGAATCATATCATCTTTCATATTTGCTGCATACTCCGGATATTCTGCACGGATATCCTCGATGGAAACAACCTTTCCAGCCTCTACAAAAGGATTTGCATCATTTCCATTAAAGAAAAACAGTACATCCGGTTCAGCGCCAGTCTCAAAGTCAGAGATCACACGTGCTTTAAAGGTTTCATCAGAGGTTGCGGAAGCATCTTCTACTTTATTGCCAGTCTCATCCTCCCATGCCTTGATGGTATTCTGGTATAATTCCACGTTGCTCTCATTTCCTGCAAAGGTTGTGGTTACATTTAAGGTTACGCCCTCATCCGCCATTACTCCAACGGGAATCATCGTTGCTGCCATCATGCCGCATAAAATTGCGCTGATCAATTTCTTTTTCATATCCAAATCCTCCTGTTCTAATCTTTGTGTTCCCTTTTCTCTCCGGGAACTCATCTTGTGCTTACATCTTACCTTAATGTTTCGGTATTTTGAATAGCTAAACCTGCCATTTGTTGCATTTTATTGTTGTCTTTGCACAACAAATATCAACAATTATGCACAAGAATCTTCAAGGTGGATATTGTCTTTTCATCCTGGTATCGGCGTATGGACAGGCCGAAGCTCTCTCCGTAAAGAATGCGCAAACGCTGATTTACATTGGCAATTCCCAGATTTCCCGATGACTCCTGGCTGGTATCATAATCCGGAGCCAGAAGGCGCGCCACCTTTTGCTCATCCTCCCTGGTGAATTCTCCGTCATTGATAATATCCAGATAAAGGCATTCTTCTTCCTTTCTTCCCTGGATACGCACACATCCTCTTCCTCTGGGCACAATGCCATGCTCAATGGCATTTTCAATGATGGGCTGCAGGATCAGCCTGGGAACCATCAGGTTCATAATCTCCTCAGGCAGCTCCTTTTCCACTGTCAGACGTTTTCCAAGCCGCTGGGAGGTAATATAAAAATACGCATTGACATACGCCATTTCCTCCGAAAGCTTCACCTCCGGAAGGCGCTTCCTGTCAATTGCCGCGTCAAGCAGGGTAGAAAGGGCTTCGATCATTCCGGACACCTTATCGTTGCCGGAAAGCCTTGCCTCCCAGTTAATGATCTCCAGCGTATTGTTCATAAAATGAGGATTGATGTGTGACTGGAGCGCCATGATCTTTGCATCCCGGAGGGCCAGCTCCTCCTCATAAATATGGTCAAACTGGTATTTAAGCTGCCTTGACATCCTGTTCATGGACTCCCGCAGGTATTCCAGCTCCAGGCTTCCTGTCTCCTTTTCCATCTGAAAGCCCAAATTTCCTTTTTCAATTTCCCCGGCGCAATCCATCAGGTCCGCCACCGGACGGGACAGGTACTTTCTGGAAAGCCATACAAACAGCCACAGCATAGGGATCAGGATCAGTACCATGATCAGCACCACTGCCAAATATCCGTACAGAGGAGTAAAAAACTCCTTCTGGGTGGTATGTAAAAGAAACTGCAGAGTAAAATCGTTCTCTTTCACTTCGCAAATAGCATAAATCCTGCGTCCCTTAAAGAAATAGCCTCCCGCTTCCCCAATTTCCGTATCCGAAATGCTGTCCCATACAGTCTCATCCTCTCCTGTGGAAATAATCTTTTCCCCGTTTAGCCGTACAAGTATGTCAAAATCCTCCCAGGATGCAGTCAGCGTCTCAAAGCAATAGTCCATATTGATCCTGTTTACCAGCACTCCCCATGGAGCAAAATTCCGGTCCACCAGGTTCCGGATCACGTAAAACCGTTCCCCGCATTTAAAAAATCCCACTGCCGTGTCCAGGTTCTCTGCCTTCTCCAGCACCATTTCGCTGTCCTCCCGGAAAAAGGTCTGGAGCTTTTCATAGCTTCCCCCTGTCCGATAGTTATAACAGGTGTACCGTTTTTGCTCCGGTTCCTCCTTCAGCATAAGGGCAGCAAAAATGTTATTCTTTTTATGTGCATACTGGGTATCCAGATAATTCTGGGCCTCATTGGAAAAAGCGCGCTCACTGACAGCGTTTCGCTTATAATCCCTGTATTTCTCATAAAGGGTCCTGTCGTAGGTTGCCTGGCGCGAATCCGCAATGGCGGCATTCAGCCGCTCCGCACAGGTCTCCGTATTCAGTTCCGCCTGTGTCACCAGACGCTCCATCTGGCTCTTTTCCTGGCTTGTCAGCATGTAAATGCCAATGGTACTGATGATCACCAGAAACGGCAGCACCCAGTACAAAAGCATAATGCTGATCAGCTTCCATTTCAGGGAACGTGTTGTTTTTCTTTTCATATCCTCTCAGCATTCCAAAAATTCTTCAAATATTCCGCACAGCTCTACTGCCTGCTCCTCTGTGTCCATTTCACAGAAGATACGCAGAAGAGGTTCTGTACCGGAGAAACGTGCAATGATCCATCCTCCGTTTTTAAAATACACCTTACATCCGTCCAGATAGGACACCCGCTCAATGGCATAAGGAAGCTTCGGCAAAAGCTTATCCTCCATGAGAATCCTATGGATCTCGTTCTTTCTTTCCGGCGTGAATTTGTAATCCCGCTCCTCCATATAGATGGCGCCGTATTCCTTCTCAATGTCCTTCGCAATCTCCGAAAGCTTTTTCCCTGTAACCGCGATCATTTCCACCAGCAGTGATGCAGCATAGATGCCGTCCTTTCCATGGATATGTCCCTTTACCGTAAGACCGCCGGAGGACTCTCCGCCGATGATGGCATCCGTTGCCTGCATTTTTGAGGAAATATGCTTAAAGCCCACCGGTACCTCATAGCAGGTCTGTCCGAAGCTCTGGGCAACCCGGTCCAGCATATGGGTGGTGGCAACATTGCGCACCACAGGGCCGGACCAGCCCTTATATTTCACCAGATAGTAATACAAAAGCACCAGAATGTCATTGGGATGCAGGAATTTTCCCGTATCATCGATCACACCGATCCTGTCCGCATCTCCGTCTGTGGCGATTCCGATATCGCAGTACCGGTCCAGAACGTAATTCTGCAGGGAGCGCAGAGTTCTTGCGTTGGGTGCGGGAAGCTTCCCGCCAAACAGGGTATCATGGCGCTCATGGATGGTTTCCACCTCACATCTTGCGATGGACAGGATGGTTTTCAGGGAAGTCTGGCTTACCCCGTACATTGGATCCAGCGCCACCCGCAGCCCCTTATCCCGGATCGCCTTCATATCGATCTGGGAAATGATGCTGTCAATGTATTCATTCAGAGGATTAAATTCCACCACAAGTCCATCCTCCTTTGCCTTATCATAAGGCACGGTTTCGATCGCTTTTCCTGCCGCCTGGTTTTCCTCCACAAGGGCAATGTATTTCTCAATATCCTTTGTCTGCTCCTCCGTAGCGTCCCGTCCGCCCCTTGTAAAAACCTTGAAGCCGTTGTAAATGGCCGGGTTGTGGCTGGCAGTGACCATCATTCCGTAAGGAAGGTCATGCGCCAGCACATAGTACATGATCAGAGGCGTTGGGGAGGATTTATTTACAAACAGGCAGCGGATCTCCTCTGCCGCAAAAACCTCGCATGCCCACATAACCGCTTCCTTTGACAAAAATCTCCGGTCGTAGCCAATGCAGAGCCCCTGGTCAGCCACACCTTCATCCTCCATTTTCATGGCAAGTGCTTTTGATAAAATCCGGATATTTGCCTTTGTAAATTCGTCTCCTATTATGGCTCTCCAGCCGCCTGTACCAAATTGGATCATATCGGTTACCTCCTCATCCCATGATAACTTTTACTTTATGGCTGCTTCCCCGGACATCTGCCGGGATTTCCTTTACTTCCTTTCCGTCCAGATACAAGGTCTGCACCCCTTTTGAAACATGTTTTGGATTTTCTACCTCAATGGCATAATCAGCGCCCCGCCACTGGCGTTTCATGGAAAAGCCGTCCCATTCCTTTGGGATACAGGGATCAATGGTAAGTGTGTCCAGACCCGGCCGCACTCCAAGCATATAATGAGTGGCGGAAAAATACGCCCACCCTCCTGTTCCTGTCATAAACGGATGCCTGGCACGCCCGAAAGCCGTGTGATCCTTTCCCATAATAAACTGGCAGTAGGAATAAGGCTCCGCCTCCCGGATCTCGATTTTGTCATTCTGATAATAAGGACAAAGTGCATTGTAAAACTCCATAGCACGGTCGCCTCTTCCAAGCCTGCACTCCGCCGCCCATGCCCAGGGATTGGGATGGCTGAAAACAGAGGCGTTTTCCTTTAATCCCGGATAAACCCTGGTGACAAAGCCGATATCCTCATCCGGCTCGGTGTACGCAGGCCCATTCAGCATGATCCCGTACTCGGTAAACAGTTCTTCATAAACGCTGTCCATTGCCAGAATGCCCTTCTCATAGGGTGCTGCCCCGGAAAGCACCGCCCAGGCGTTTGACTCCAGATGGATCTTTCCCTCTTTATCCCGGCTCGTTCCGATCTTTCTGCCGTTTTTGGTAATGCCGCGGATATACCACTTTTCATCCCACAGAACCTGGTCACAGGCTTTTTTCACCCTTTCCGCCATGGCGGTATATGTTTCCACATCTTCGGCTTCCCCTCTATATTCCGCAAGCTCCAGGAATTTTCCGATTGCCCAGTAATGAAGGAAGGAAACCATCGCGCTTTCCCCTCCCCCAAGGTTCAGGCAGTCATTCCAGTCAGCCCGCAGACCCTTACAGATCCCGTCTGCTCCCACCTGCTCTGCGGAAAAATCAAGAATGCGCTTCATGTGCTCATAAACGCTTCCCTTTCCTCCGTCCGCATAGGTATAGATCTCGTCCAGGAAAGAAAACTCTCCTGTTTCCTTTACGTATTCGTTGATGGAGGCCACAAGCCACAGAGCGTCATCCGAACAGGTGTCCTCCAGACCGTGGATCATATCCGAAAGCTTCGGAGTTGGAACTACTGTAGGTGACTTGAAGGGCTTTTTATTCTTTTCATTGGGATCAAACCATTCCGGCTGGAACAGATGCAGTCCATAGCCCTGCTTCACAAGACCGCGCAGAAGCTCCACGATCCTCTGGCGGCATTTCTCCGGATTGGAATGGATCACAGTCATGGAATCCTGTGAGGTATCCCGGTAACCAAGCCCGGTACGCCCTCCCACTTCAATGAAGGAAGCAAATCTGGAAAACATGATATTTACTTCCGCCTGGTATAAGGTCCAGGTATTGATCAAGGTATTCATGCCCTGGTTTGGGGTCTGTATCTGCAGCTTTGCCTGCTTTTCTCTCCAGTAATGCTCAAGCTGCCTGTATACCTGATCCACCATTTCGGTATCTGCATATTTTCCCCGGATCCGCACGCCCTCTTCCCTGTTTCCTTCCCCAAGAAGAAAGATTACACGTATCTCCTCTCCCGGCGCAAGAGTGAAACGCTTATGTAAGGCTCCGCAGTGGTTATTGCCCAGTTCGCTGCTGTTGCTTAAGCTTCCCCGCTCTACTCCCACCGGGTTATCCTCTGTGTGATAAAGTCCCAGGAATTTATCTCTCAGACAGTCATAGCTGTCCGGCTCAAAATTTGCGGTAAAAAACTGATATCCGAATTCCTCGTAAAACAGATCGCACTCAATGATCCCCTTGTCGTAGGATGAGCCAGCCGCATACATGCTCATCTGAAAATTCTTATTATCCATCTCAATCTGATGGAAGGAAAATTCCAGATAGGAAAAAACACTGATAGCTCTCGGTCTGTCATCCTCATTTTTGATGCGCACATCCCAGATCTCCACCGGGTCGTCCATGGCTATGGACATTTTCTGGGAAGCCCGGATCTTGCTGTAATCACACTCATAAACAGAGTAGGACATTCCATGGCGGCAGGTATATTTCGCCTGATCCAGAGGCTTTCCCACAGGCTGCCAGGAAATGCTCCAGTAGTCCTTGCTCTCATCATCCCTGAGATACACATAATGCCCCGGTCGGTCCATGGGAACACCGTTTGGACGGAATCTGGTGATCCGGTGATACTCCGGAGATTTGTAGAAGATATAGCCTCCTGCGGTGTGGTTCAGCACCGCGCACATGTCCTTCACCCCGATATAATTGGTCCAGGATGTGGGAAGGTCCACCCTGTCGATCACATACTCATGATTCTCATTATCAAAATGCCCGTACTGCATAAAAACCTCCTGTAATCCACGATATTTTATAATCATTATAGGAGTTTTCTTTTCCGAAAGGAATGCTTTGTTCTGGGATAATTTGTCTATTATTGTGTGGTTTCTACCTAAAATCCTGTCTTGGAACGGTCTCTCCGCATGGCCTTTCTCAGGATCGCAGCTTCATTGCGTGCCCGCTCTGCTTCCGTCCTGATCTCCAGTGCCGGAACCTGCGTAGGCCGCTCGTTTTCATCCACTGCCACCATGACAAAAAAGGCTCTGTTTACGGAATAACGCATTCCATCAGAACGCTCCACATAGGTGTCAATCTCCACCTCCATGGAGGTATTTCCCACCCAGGTGACATACCCGATCATCACAAGCAGCTCACCCTCATAGGTCGCCTCCTTAAACTGCAGGTTGTCAACTGCCGCTGTGGTGACATTTTTCATACCCGAATGGCGCATGGCAACCACTCCTGCCACCTCGTCCAGCCACAGCATCAATTGTCCCCCGAACAGGCGTCCCCCGGCGTTCAGATGGGGATGCATGATCAGGTGGACCTGCTCGGTCCGGGAATCCTCCACGGTTTTTATCCGGCGCTTGTTTTTTTCTGCCTCCATACTGTTTCTCCCTTCTCTCATCTTCATCATTTTATCCAGACAACATGGCTGCCTTTTTTTGTCTTTGTAACGGAAAGCTTCGGCTCGATCTGCTCCTTTAGTTCTGTCACATGGGAGATGATCCCTATGAGCCGCCTTTCCCCCGCAAGGTCGTAGAGTACCCGGATGGCCTGCTCTCTTGCGTTTTCATCCAGAGAGCCAAAGCCCTCGTCAATAAAAAGCGTATCCAGCCGGATCGCGCCTGCACTGTCCTGGATCACATCCGCAAGCCCCAGTGCCATGGACAGCGCTGCCATAAACGACTCGCCCCCTGACAGGGTTTTTACATCCCTTGTGCTCTCTGTCACAAGGCTGTAGATGTCCAGATCAAGTCCCACCTTTCCCTGACCTCCAAGCTGACTCATATCACGGCATTTTAAAAGAAACTGTCCCAACGACATCTGCATCAGCCGCTGGTTTGCGCGGTGAATGATCTTTTCAAAGTAACGCCGCTGGATATAGGACTCAAAATCGATCTTTGCCGTACCTGACAGGCTTCCGCAGGCTGTCTGGCTTAAATGGCGGATGATCTCATAATCCTTTTTAAGAGTCTCGTACTCCTTTTCGTATTTTTTCAGAAGCTCCTCCGTCTGGAGATTGGACTGATAGCGGTTATACGCTTCGCTATACGAATTTTCCATCTCCCGGACTTTATTTCGAAGGATAATAAGCTCCTCCTCAGCCTTTTTCGCAGCTTCCTCCGGTGGGACGTTCTCCTTCCATTTTTCCAGAAGCTCTGCCTCCTGCTCCCGGGCAGCTTTTTGTTCACCCTTTGTCTGTGCTTCCTGACGGATAAAAGCTTCCAGATTATTTCTCGCAAGGTCTGCCGCCTTTTTCGCTTCTTTGATTTCCCGGCTCAGGCTTATTTCCTGCTGGCTCTGCTCTTTTTTTCTCAGATCGTAGCTGCTGCGGCAGACCTCCAGCTCCTCTTTTGCCTTATTCATGGCACCGGCAGCCTTCTCCTTCCAGTCTGTCTCTTTGGCATCAAAGCCTTCTCCCAGGAGACGTTTTCCCTCCTGGTTCAAACAGCCAAGGGCGCCCTGGTAGCTCTGTGCCTTTTTCTGAAAAAGCCTTTGCGCTCTGTCTCTTGCCGCTTCTGCCTCTCCACAGGCTTTCTTTCCCTTTTCCACCTGTGCCTGGCTGGGCGCCTCCGCGGAAAGACGGGCCTTTGCCGGATGTACCGTGCTTCCGCACACAGGACAGGGCTTTCCATTCTCAAGGCTGTCTGCCAGGATTCCTGCCTGCTCCCGGAGAAAGGCATCGTACATTTCCTCGTATTCCTGCCGTGACTCCTGATATTTTCTGTTTGCTTCCTCCCAATCAGAACCTGCAGCCTTTTGCTGCTTCATGGCACTGATGGCATCCGCCCAGAGCGTTTTCAGACCTTCCATCTGGGAAAGACGTTCCTTTAAGCTTTTTTCCTTTTCCTCAAAGCTTTGCCTCTCCTTTTCTGAAACAAGGCGCTGCTCCTGCATTTGTGCCGTTTTTTCCTCCAAAAGTCCGGTATTCTTTTCCAATGCCTCCTGAAGCTGTTCCTCTCTGGAACCATTTTCAAGAAGCCATTGATCAAGCTTCTCCTTTTTTTCTCTCAGATTCAGGATTGCCCTGGCTGTCTCTGCCATTTTTTCTGTCTGGTCTGTCAGATTCTTTATTTCATCCTTTTCTTTCTTCAGGACCTCTGTCTGTTCTCCCTGTAATCTTCCCAGGTTCTCCAAAAGCTCCAGCAAAGTCTCCAGGTTTCCCTGCTCCTTTGCCTCCTCCAGGCGTTCCTTTCCTTCCCAGTTTTCGCAAAACAGGATTCTGCCAGCCTGCTCTTTGACTGCCTTTTCCTTATCCTTCAGTTTTCCGTAGCTTTCCCTTTCCTGTTCCCGAAGCCCCTTCTGGATCCTTCCGTAAATCCCGGTGTCAAAAATCCTGGAAAAGATCTCCCTGCGCTCCTCGGACTTTGCGTGGAGAAGCTTCAGAAAGTCTCCCTGGGCGATCATGGCGACCTGCATAAACTGCTCCGCGTCCAGGCCGATCAGCTCACGGATCTTATTGTTGCACTCCCGCTTATTTCCACGCAAAAGGCTTCCGTCAGGAAGATAAAATTCTACCCTGGACTTTTCCTGAGTCTTTTTCGGATTTCCCTCCTTATCCTTGCGAAGGCTCTCCCTTTCATAGTCAGGATTTCTCACAATACGATACTGCTCTCCCCTGCAGGAAAAGGTGAAGTCCACAAAGGTCGGGGTGCGAAGGTCCGCGTAGGCGCTCCGCATCATATTTCCATCCCGGACACCGCCGCTAGTCCTGTCGTAAAGCGCATATACGATCCCGTCAAAAATGGTGGTTTTTCCTGCGCCCGTGTCTCCTGTTACCAGGAAGATACCGCTCTCCATGCCGGAAAAATCCACAGTCTCCTCACCGGCATAGGAGCCAAACGCTGACATCACAAGCTTTACTGGTCTCATGTCTTCTCCTCCTGTGCCTTTTCGATTATTTTTTCTGCCACGGTCATTTCCTCCTCCGTCATGGGGTGACCGTGGATCTCCTCATAAAATTTTCCGAAGCTTTCCAACGGATCTGCTGAAATCTCTGCCTCAGACAGATTTTCCATAGAAAGCCTTGTTCGGGTATTTTCCACTCTCAGCTCAAGCAGGTTTGGAAAAACCTCTGAAAGCCTCTCCCTGGGCTGGTAGGGCATCCGCTCGTCTGTCAGAGTCAGGCTTACATAGTCCCCGCAGCCTTGTCCCAAAAGCTGGTCCAGGGTCCCGGACATCTGCTTTACATCCCGCAGAGGATGCAGCGGTAACTCCTCGATCAGCGGCTCTTCGCCCTTTTTCGCAAGTGTGACAACAGTCAGGCTTTTTTCGTCCCTGCTTTCTCCAACAGAATATTTCAGGGGTGTACCGCAGTAGCGGCAGGATGGCCTTCCTACAGACTGTGCCTTATGGATATGTCCCATAGCCGCATACTCAAATCCATCCAAAGCCGAAATATCCACATTTCCTGCTCCGCCCACGTAAACCGTTTCCGAATCACTCCGAATGGTTTCCGCTCCGGTGGCTGTGTAAAACTGATGGGTCACAGCCACATTTCTGGCAGTATCATCCTTTTCTTCCCTCTCCAAAAGCTTTTTCACTGCCTGGGTATAGGATTCCGGCTCCTCCTCAAAAACGCCCCGTACATAGCCCGGCTTTAAAAAAGGCAGAAGCCAGAATATCACATCCCCGTATTCATCATGGAACGTCACTTTTTTAATATGATCCTTTTGATCCTGTGGTGGCATTCCTGCTATGTAAAGCCGCTGACGTTCCAGAAGAGCGCTGGCAAATTCCAGCCGCTCCGGGGAATCATGATTTCCACAAACCACCAAAATATCCGTATCCATTCTGGATAACCCCTTTATAAATTCATCAAAAACAGCCACTGCCTCTGCGGAAGGGACGCTTTTATCATAAACGTCCCCTGCAATGACAATGGCCTGCGGCTTCAGTTTTTCTGCATACTGCAAGATCTCCCCTAAAATATGCTGCTGGTCTTCTTTCAGTGAGTAAAAATGCAGTTGTTTTCCAATGTGAAGATCTGACAAATGAAAAAATTTCATAATCGCTCCTTGCAGATATGTTTAAATTGTCTTCGGCAATGAAATTTAATACAGGTTCTTTACCTTAAAGTCTCTCTCTGCCTCACGGCGCTGGTCCTTCTTTGCAATGTCCTGGCGCTTGTCATATAGCTTTTTGCCTCGTGCCATGCCGATTTCCACCTTCACAAGGCTGTTTTTGAAATAAACCTTCAGCGGCACCAGCGTCAGTCCCTTTTCCTTTAATTTGCCGTCGATCTTATTGATCTCAAACCGGTGCAGCAAAAGCTTGCGCACACGGAGCGGATCCTTGTTGAAAATGTTTCCTTTTTCATAGGGGCTGATGTTCATTCCGTAAATATATACTTCTCCCCGTTCCACCCGCACATAGGATTCCTTGATGCTGCATTTTCCCATACGCAGGGATTTCACCTCTGTCCCTGCCAGAGAGATCCCCGCCTCATAAGTATCCTCTATAAAATAATCGTGAAATGCTTTTTTGTTGTTGGCAATCAGCTTGATTCCCGGTTTCTTTGCCATAGGCTCCTCCCCTGACTTTCCTAACAGTCGCTCTTATATCTTATTCTAACGTCTCCACCAGGACAAAATCAACTGTTTTCAGCATGGTATCCGCATCCTCCACACGGACACGAACCTTCTGTCCCAGACGGAAAATCTTTTTCGTCATATCTCCCCGAAGCTCATAGGCTTCCTGGTCAAAAACATAGTAATCATCCCGCAGGGTATTTACGTGTACCAGTCCCTCCACAGTGTTAGGAAGCTCCACATAAAAGCCCCAGCCTGTCACGCCGGAGATGATTCCCTCAAATTCTTCCCCCAGATGGTATGACATATATTCAGCTTTTTTCAGCTTATCGGATTCTCTCTCCGCTTCATCCGCACGACGCTCGCAGACGCTGGACTGCTGCGCCACCTCGTCCAGGATTTCCTTGTAATGATCGGTTTTTCCTTCCCTGGAAAGCCGCCCGCGCAGATAATCCTTGATGATCCTGTGTATCTGCAGATCCGGATAACGGCGGATCGGCGATGTGAAATGGCAGTAATACTTTGCCGCCAGCCCGAAATGACCGCTGCATTCTGTAGTATATTTCGCCTGCTTCATGGTACGAAGGGTCAGGCGGCTGATCTGCGGTTCATTTGGCAGTCCCTCAATGGTTTCCAGGATGTTCTGGATCTCACCCGGGGTGATCTCCTGCCCCGATTTCTGTATTTTGATCCCCTGATTGTGCAGGAGCATAAGCAAGCTTTCCACCTTTTCCGGGTCAGGATTTTCATGGGTCCTGTACACAAAGGGAAGTCCCTCCCTGCAGTATTCCTCCGCCACCGTCTCATTTGCCATGAGCATAAAATCCTCAATAATGCGGGTTGCAACATTCGCCTCATAGGGCTTGATGTCAATGGCCCGCCCTGCATCGTTTAAGATGATCTTGCTCTCCGGAAAATCAAAATCAATGGAACCTCTGTGGTGTCGGTTTTTCCGAAGGATGGCAGATAGGTCCCGCATACGGAAAAACATGGGGATCAGATCCGCATAGCGGCTTTTTGCCTCAGGGTCCGAATCCTCCAGAATGTTTTTTACGTCTGTGTAGCTCATACGCTCATCCACACAGATGACCGTTTCCGCGATCCGGTGGGAGATCATCTTTCCGTTTTCATCAATATCCATCAGGCAGCTTAAGGTCAGGCGGTCCTGTCCCTGGTTCAGGGAACAGATGCCGTTTGACAGCCGCACCGGAAGCATGGGAATCACACGGTCTGCCAGATATACGCTGGTTCCCCGCTTCAATGCCTCCCGGTCCAGAGCACTGCCGCCCTGCACATAATTGCTGACATCTGCGATATGAACGCCTAAATGGTAAACACGGCCTTCCTTTGTCAGGGAGATGGCATCATCCAGATCCTTTGCATCCTCGCCGTCAATGGTGACAGTCTGCAAATGACACAGATCCAGTCTGCCGTCCCGGTCCGCATCCAGGACATGATCGGGCACGCGGTCAGCCTGGCGCAGCACCTTGTCAGGAAATTCGCTGGGAATGCCAAAGCTTTTTACAATGGCAAGAATATCGGTTCCGGGGGCTTTGCTGTTTCCCAGGATCTCCTTTATTTTTCCTTCCGGGCTTTTGTTTTTCGTGCCATAGTCTGTGACCTGGGCAACCACCTTGTCCCCGTTTTTCACTCCCTTTGAATCCTTTTTTGGAATGAACACATCCCTGGAAAACTTAGGGTTATCGCTGATCACAAAACCGTAATCCCGGTTGCTCTGGTAGGTTCCCACCACCTCTGTCATGCCGCGCTCCAGGATTTTTGTGACAGCGCCTTCTCTGCGTCTGCCTTCCTGCTGCTCTCTTGTTATTATAACACCTACATGGTCCTGGTGCATAGCAGTTCCTGTATCTTCTTCGGAGATAAAAATATCTTCCTCCTCCCCTTCCACTTCCACAAAACCGAAGCCCTTGGGATGACCGATGAAGATACCCTCGTAATACGCCGGTTCCCTGCGATTTTTTTCTGTCTGACATGTGCTTCTTTGCTCTGCGCCTTCATACTTCACGTCCCTACGCTCTGCGGCTTTGCGTCCTTCCCTTGCACCGGAGCCTGCCTTTGCTGCCGCTTTTTTCCTTCTCCTGCCGGATGTTAAAGAATACCGCCCTTTGCTGTCCAGCTCTGCCTTTCCTTCCCATACAAGCTGGTCAAGCACTTCGTACAAATCCTTCTTCTGCTCCTTATCAAGCCGCAGAAGTCCGGCAATCTCCCGGAAGCGCATGGGCTGGTAAACAGGATCCCGAAGCAGCTCCAGAATAAATTTTTTCTTCTTTTCAAAATCTTTCTTCTTACTCAATGTTTCTCCTCTATATTAATTAATAAAAATCTTTTCTATAAATCTTCTGACAAAATAAAAACACCCTTGCCGATCAACAAGAGTGTTTCCCATTTTCACCTTAGAAATTCAGGTTCAATACAACTGACAGTACGAAGAACAAAACGCCCATGATCGTTGTCGCCTTAGTCAGACCACCTTCCATCGTACGTCCTTTGTTCTTGCCCCAGTAGCTCTCTGCAGCTCCGGCGATAGCGCCAAGGCCCTGTGATTTACCTTCCTGCATCAGAACCACAACGGTAAGGGCAATGCAATCTATTACGAAAATGACTGTCAATATGATTCTTAAAATCTCCACGCGGTACACCTCCTAATCAACTAAGGGCTATTGTATCATAGGAATTGCGGGATTTCAACCGTTTTTCGCGAAAAATGCACCAAAATTCAGTTCTAGCCCAGGAAACCAAATAATCCCTTCTTTTCATAAGGCTCCCTGCTGATACCCTTCACGGAATATCCCGTCTCTCCGATAACATTTTTCAGCATGTCCTCACTGATATCCTCCTCAGTAAGAATCACCGTCTCGCCCTTGCTGCGGGAAGATGTCACCTTTTTTACGCGGAAGGCCTTTCTCACCGCATCATTGATATGGCTTTCGCACATACCGCACATCATACCGTCTACTTTAACTGTGATCTTTGTCATTTTTATTCCCCGTTTCATATTAGATTAAGCTAACTTTTGTTTCATTATATCAATCTAATAATCTCCGGTCAAGCTCTTATTCTCAGCTTTTTAAAACTCTCAACAGCATATCCGCCATACCCACGGAATACCCGCTGGCGGCAAAAATCCCGACAGCAGAACCGTCCGTCACCACAAGAAGAGGCAGCTTGTCAGGATCAACGTACATTCTGCGGGCAGTCATTTCCAGATCCTTTCCGAAAACATCATATAGGACCTTCACATCCGGCAGAAACGTTCTGCACTTGGAAAGAGTGGAATCCGCCAGCTCTTCCGGTCCGCGGATGATAAACAAAAGCTGGTTCTGGCATTTCCCATACTCCTCTTTTTTCTCCACAAGCTCATTGAGAATATGCTCCGTCGGCTCTTTGCTTACATCCAGCCAGAAGAGGATCCTTCTGCCCTCTTTCGTCAGCTCTCCAATGGAATGCAGCTTGCCGTCTCCGTCCTTCAGCTCATAGTCGGGAATTCTGTGGCTGTCAAGCATATCCCCAAGGGACGCCTCCCGCATTTCCAGAGCAATTTCCCTGTGCCCGCCCTTTTCCATATGGAAATCATAGCGCTTTGCAAAAATGTTTCCTGTAGGCAGTCGGTTTGAGGTAAGTACTCTGTATTCGCCCGGCTCCACATCCAGCTCCAGACGTCCCTTTTCAAGATGGACATTCCACATGACCAGAGAATGGTAGCCATCCTCTTCCAGTCTGGCAATGGACCAGTTCTGGAAATAATTCCAGGAGAAATCTTTTTCTCCGGTTATGGTAATATGGGCGCTTTTCTCCGAACTTTTCAGCACGCTCACAAAGCCGCCATCCTTCCAGTATTCCATGGAACCGTCCACAGCATTCAGTCTGGACGGGATTCCCAGTGTTCGGGCAATCGCCACGAACAGTACCCGCCTTGATTTCATTTCCGCAAATCCAAGCTCCAGAGCTGCCGCGGGAACCGTATATACGGTCAGCCGCTCCCGTTCTGTGCAGGATCGGAGATTTTCCTCGATCCACTTCCAGATTTCAGACGGGTCCTCTCGGAACAACTCCCGCTGCTGCGGGGTAAAGTATTCCAAAATTCTCCTGCGCCATTTGCTGAGAATTTCAAATTCAATTCTTGGATTCCATATATAAGAAAGGAAAATATCTCCCGGATATGAGTTTTCATACACCAGGGATTCCTCATAATGTTCCAACAGGATCTCTGGATCCGCATCCTGCCTGTCCTTTTCGGACAACACAGCCATATATTCGGCTGCTTTTTCCGGTTCATGGGCCAGGAATCCGCCAAGCCAGTCCGGTCGGAAGGCTTCCGTTTTCCTTTTGCGGATTTCCGCTGCCTCTGCAACACGTCGGCTATTCTCTGCCTCCATCTCCCGAGAAACCAAATTCTGATTTTTCACGGAATCCACAGGCGCTGTCATATCAAAATCCACCCACACGTCTTCCGCTGCTTTCTCTCCCAATACACAACAGCAGGCATCTTCCTCGCTTGTATGGATCAGGCATTCCGCGTATTCCCCATGAGAAGACACAAAAATGTGCAGACTTCCCAGACCTGTCTCCAGCTTTGCTGTTCCGTCTGCTCCCGTAACCATCCTTGCGATGGGTGAAAACTCCGAATAATTCAGCACCTCAGCCAGGATTTTTGCCCCCTCTACAGGACAGCCATCCAGATCCTCCACACGAATGGTAATGGTTTTTGTATCCGCATAGCGCGCAAGCTGGTTTTGAATGGTGGCAATGCCCTCTTTACCCACCACTTTTTCTGCACCGCCGTCAAAAAAGCTGCGGGAATGCACCATCATGGCGCGGGAGGAGGCATTTGTAAACCATCCCTTATCCAGAACCGCTTCCGGTTCGCACGCCCCCAGATAGTGCCAATCACCGTCACACCAGACCTCCACCCACGCATGATTGTCATCACAGTGGGACCAGTTTGGCACATAAACCTGTCTTGCAGGGATTCCCACGCTCCGAAGGGCATTTACAGCAAATACAGACTCCTCTCCGCATCGTCCGTAACCCTTCCGGAAGACATCCCACGCAGAGCTTGTACGCACATCCGTAGACTGGTAGGTTACCTCCCCGGCGCACCAGTAGTTTACTTCCAGGATAGCATCTTTCATGCCCATGCCTGCAATCCTGTCCTTCAGCTTTTCATAAAAGAATTTTCTGCAGGGCTTTATCTCTTCTTCATTGACACGGTAATATAACACATCTCCAAGAAAAACCTCCTCCGGTATTTTTTCACAATAGGGAGAATTTTTCCAAAGGTAAACGCCTTGCTGCGCATAATCCAGATACGTAGCAAAAGAATAATTGCCCACATCACTGCAGGGCATATTCCCGTAAAAAAATTTCATGACCAGAGCCGTATCCTCATCCAGTGTACAAAGCTCCTTTTGGATTTTACTGGAAGGACCAGGAAGGCTCCGGCAAAATTTGTCAAATTCCTCAATAATCCTGTCTCTGTATCTTTCCAAAAACATGGCCGATCTCCTTTTTTCTTATAGTCTCATCATCTTACAGGCTTTCCAATACCTGACATGCCTGCCGGATCCTTTCCTCCTCCGTCCGGATGATCTCAAATTCGCTGATGGACGAAACCCCCATGCTTACCCCTTCCTTGCGGTAAACCATCCGACTTTCCAGATTCTGTTTGCCGGACATGTGGAAAGCATGCGCCCTGGTATAGGGCTGTATTTCGCGGATGGTATCTGCATCTACTCCGCTTCCCACCTGAATGGTGATCCTGCCCTCCTCCTGCTCCACAAGCTTCTTCAGCATATCCCTGCCCTCCAGGCAATGATTCTTCTGGCCTGAAGTAAGAATGGTGCGGATACCAAGCTCCTTTGCCTGTTCCATAGCTTTCATCGGATCCACGCACACATCGAAAGCCCGGTGGAGGGTCACAGACATATCGCCTGCATCCTCCATCAGCATTTTCATCTGTTCCATGTTCAGCGTACCGTCGGGTTTCAGGATTCCAATGACAACACCGTCTGCTCCAAGCTCCCGAAAATTCCGCACCTCTCTGCGGATCACCCGAAACTCATAATCCGTATAACAAAAATCCCCGAACCGAGGACGGATCAAAATGTGCGTACAGATATCCGAATGCTCCCGGATCTCCTGAAAAAGACAGGGACTTGGGGTCGTTCCCCCAATGATCAGATTGCTGCACAGTTCAAGCCTGGTTGCTCCGCCCTTCTCTGCCGCCAATGCGGATTCCACGGAATCCACACAGGCCTCCAAAATATAGTTTTTCATAGTTTCTGACCCTCTCTTACCTTCTATCGCCAGCGCATAAATAATACATTGTGGTCAGCCCGGCTCCGCTGGCCCCCTTGCTCTGATATTCAAACACAGGCGGCTCCACCCAGGCAGTTCCCGCAATATCCAGATGGATCCAGGGGGTCTGTTCAGCAAACTTCCGGATAAACAGTCCTGCCGTAATGCTTCCGGCAAACTTGCCCCCAACATTTTTCACATCTGCAATATCGCTCTCGATCAATTTCTCGTATTCCTCATAAATGGGGAATCTCAGATAACGTTCCCCGGACTTTTCGTAGGCTCGCTCGAACTCTCTGCAAAAATCCTCATTGTCGCAGAGCATTCCTGCCGTGCCAAAGCCCAGGCTTGTGCAAACACAGCCTGTCAAAGTTGCAATGTCCAGGACCCTGGACGCATGCTCATTGCGCACCGCATAGGTCACAGAATCAGCCAGGATCAGGCGGCCCTCTGCATCCGTGTCAACAATCTCAATGGTCCTTCCGCTGTAGGAGGTGATCACGTCCCCCGGAAGCAGCGACCCATCAGAAATCCTGTTCTCCACCATGGGGATCATCCCTGTTACATTCACCGGGACCCGGTTCTTTGCCAGTGCATAAACAGCTCCCGCTACAGCGGCGCCTCCTGCCATATCTCCCTTTATCCCTTTCATGGAAGAGGAGGATTTCAGGCAGTAACCCCCTGTATCACAGGTGACACCCTTGCCCACCAGTGCGGTGATCCGGTCGTCCGACGGATTCCCCTTATAACGGATGATACAAAGGCAGGGAACATAGGCGCTGCTTAAACCCACGCCAAGTATTGCATTCATACCCAGTTCCTTCATCCTCTGCGCATCCAGGATTTCCACCTCTGCCTTGACCTCTCTCGTCAGCTCTGCAAAAAGCGTTATCACCTC
The DNA here is from genome assembly GCF_964240875.1 of Ruminococcus sp. 5_1_39BFAA. Taxonomy (NCBI): domain Bacteria; kingdom Bacillati; phylum Bacillota; class Clostridia; order Eubacteriales; family Oscillospiraceae; genus Ruminococcus; species Ruminococcus sp. 5_1_39BFAA. The sequence continues at coordinate 72,133 of NZ_CAXSVO010000015.1, forward strand.
TTCTGCAAAAGCAGGCGGCCGCAAAAGATTTCCCGGGCGGTTCGTCATATCCCTTGCCCAAATGATACCTTCCACAAGTGTTTCCGTTTCTCTTATGATGTTTTCAGCTTCAATAGGCAGACCTGTCAGCTCAATTTTCCACTTCTTTCTTGGCACAATGGGATAACGCTCCGGTTCAAAGGTTCCCAGAAGCATTCCCTCCACCGCATCACTTATGTAAGGCAGGCCCTTTTTTTCTATAAGCTGCGTAAGATCTGCTGAAAATTCTGTGCCGTCCCACTCCTTTACGGCTTTTGCGTAAATTTCTTTAATCTGTACTCTGCCAGAAAATCCGGCGCTGCAGTCCACCTTCAAAGCCGGAAGACTGCTTGCCTTCACTAACTGTATCATTCCCTATTCCTCTTTTCGTCTCATTTTTATGTCGCCAGGGTACGTACCAAGCGGATGCCCGATTGTCTAATATAGCTGCACGCCCGCAGATTCCAGGGTACCGATCGCCGTTGGATCCGGTGCCTCATCTGTGATAATGCCGTCTATATCATCAAAATGGGTAAACTTATAAGAATCGTTAAAATAAAACTTGTCCTTCTCCATTACCAGGTAGGTATGCCTGCTGCTGGAAATGGCAGCCTTTTTCGTCAATCCGTCCTCCACGCCGAAGGTGGTAACGGACATATCCGTCATGTCCAGCCCGCAGGTTCCGATAAAAGCCCTGTCAAAGCTGTACTGTTTGATCACTTCTATGGCGGCGGAACCCATAAAGCCGTTCACTGTACGATACATAATACCTCCGGTCCCCACAGCCGTGATCATAGCAGAGGCTGCAAGTATCTGCAGGATATCGATCATATTGCTCACCACCACAAGGCGCCTTCCGGAGTCAGCCAGAAGCTTTGCAAGCTTGATATTGCTGGTAGAAATGTCAAGGAAAATGGTTTCGTTATCCTTGATCAGTTCAAAAGCCTTCCTTGCAATGATATCCTTCTTTTCCACATTGACGCTTCTCCGGTCAATGACATCTCTGTCCAGCGGATAATCACCGGACAAAATGGCACCTCCGTATGTACGTTTCAGGTGTCCGCCTTTTTCCAGGGTTTTCAGATCCTTACGGATACAGTCATCTGTTACGTGAAATTCTTCACTTAAAGAGCGGACCTTGACTTTTCCGTATTCCCGCAGCATCTGCAGGATCGCTTCCTGTCTTTCTTCCGTAAACATGGATTACCTCCCATTTCTTTATTTCAATATAATCTCAAGCACCGTATCCACGGGATCCGGGAGCATCGGATCCGGTCCAAGGTCCGCAAACAGGATATCCGGGTAATCGCTGTGAACCCAGCTTGTGGAAACAGGTACTTCCGCGCCTGAAGCCAGATACCGGATTGATCTTACCGCCTCCTTGGAGATTCCCATAAGGGGTACCGGACCGATGGAATTTTCGTATAAATGAAAATAAATATGCTTTCCGTTTCTGGTGATCCGCCCGTTTTCCGGTTTTGGAATACCAGCCCTGGTACATCCGTAAATGCTTCGGGAATTCCCTGCCATCCATGCACCGATTTCCTTCAATGCCCTAGCGGACGGCTCCGGAATATTTCCGTGGATATCCGGTCCGATATTCAAGATCATATTGCCGCCCTTGGAAACGCATTCCACCAGCTTTTTGATCAGCATGGAGGATGGTTTGAAATAGCGGTCTGTTGCATGATAACCCCAGTTTCCGTTCATGGTAACACAGGCTTCCCAGTACATGTCCTTTCCATTGACATCCTTGATCCCCTCCGGTGGGATCATCTGCTCCGGGGTCGCAAAATCGCCGTGATATGGGGTTGGATCACCAGTTGCCAGGGAACCGTAGCCCTCACCGCTGACTTCCAGACGGTTGTCAATGATCACATCCGGCTGAAGCTCTCTGACCATTTGTATCAGCTCCGTAGCCTTCCATGCCTCGCCTCTTAAGTTGTCATAGGAGAAATCAAACCAGAGAAGATCCAGCTTCCCGTAATTGGAACAGATTTCTCTCACCTGATTGTGCATAAAGGTGAGATACCGGTTAAAATCCCGGTTTTCATTGGTATAGGCAGGATTATTTCTCATGGGATGATTTTTATCTCCATAATGGGGATAATCCTCGTGATACCAATCCAGCAGTGAAAAATACAGGCCTACCTTCAGCCCTTCTTTTCTCACTGCCTCCACAAATTCAGCCACAAAATCCCGCCCGCAGGGGGTATTGGTGGATTTAAATTCCGTATACTGGCTGTCAAACAGGCAGAAGCCGTCGTGATGCTTGGCAGTCATGACCACGTACTGCATTCCGGCCTCCTTAGCCGCCCTTGCCCAGACGGCAGGGTCGCATCCCTCCGGGTCAAACTCTTCAAAATATTTCATGTAATCTTCTTTCGGGATCTCCTCCGTACTGCGCACCCACTCTCCCCTTGCCGGGATCGCATACAGTCCCCAGTGGATAAACATCCCGAATCTGGCCTTTTTAAACCAATCCATACGTTTCTCATAAGCTTCTCTGTCAAATGTATACATGGCAACCTCTCCGCACAAAAAAATCCAATCATGAGATAAAAAAAGCATTCCTCACCCTGCTACAATAACAAAATCTTACATAAACCCGTAATCTCTTTGCTTTATATACATGTTCGAAACACTCTTATAGTTATTCATAGCCTAACATAAATTCCCTTTTTTGTCAATTTTCATCTCTTGTTTCGGATTACTTATTATTGTTTTGTATTGTCTTTTTCATCTGTAACAGACAGTATACAAACAAGCCTCCTCCCATTCCCAAGATAACATTTGCCATTCCCATATAATCTGCCAGGTATCCCATCGTGGGAAACAGGACGATCATGACCACAGAGAAACACATGCTGCTGACAGATATGATCGTGGCACGCTGTTCAGACGGGATCATTTTGTTCAGTTCATTGGATTGAAGCGGATACAGGGCCGCGTTTGCCATGCTGTTGATGCCAAAGCCCGCGACCGACAACGGCAGATAGCTGCTCCACATGAATATCAGACCCACAGCCGAAATACCTCCGCTGATCACACTGGCTCTGTTTCCCAAAAGCTTTGCTGATTTTTCACTAAGCAATGCACCTATGCTGTTGCATCCGCACAACGCAAATAAGATCACACCGATCCTGCCTTCTGAAAGTCCCCGGAAGTAATAATATTCCTGACTATATAAAAACACACTGGTATGAAAAGCAAACAATACTGCATAGTGAAACAGCACAAACTGCAGCTTCTGGTTTCCTTTTATGAGATGATAACTGGTTATAAAATGCTTTTTTATGGAAACACATTTGTTGCAGTTTTCCGGCTCCTCCATGAACAGACATATAAGCAAAGCAAGTGAATCCGTTCCAATGATCACAACATAGCAAAGCGTATATGAGATTTCTGCCAGATAACCGCCCACCAGCAGAGCAAGCCCCTGGGACAGCTCTGTAACAAAATTCAGCCGGCTGTTGATCTTAAAAAACTGTTCCTCCTGCCTCATTCCCAAAAAGCTGTCATACAGCAATGCTTCCTCTGATCCGGAGACCAGATTAAAGGTCCATGCCGAAAAGATAAAACAAATCCCCAATAACCACATACTGTCGGCAGACACCATGATAAGCGATGAAAAAATACCGAATAGCCTGCTCGCCATAAGCACCTTTTTTCTTCCCAGCAGATCCGCCAACGCTCCTGAGGGTATTTCCGTGATGATACTGGTTGCATGGAAAATGCCCTCCAGGATTCCGATCTGCCAGAGTGACATTCCTTTTTTTGTTAAGAACAAAACAAATATGCCGTCCGTTATGCAAAAATTGCAGAAAAAACGAAATATAAAATCCAGCTTAATATTTTTAGATAATCGATCCTTCATTTCAGTAACTCCTTTTTCTCAAATATTGATTTTAACACGCAAAAAAAGCTCTATCCGCTGGTATCACCAGCAAAATAAAGCTTCCTGGAATTACTGCTGTTGCAATTCTAAAATGCGGTCTTTCTGGAATCTACATCTTAAAAAAGGGCGCAGTAATCCCGTCGCCCTGCATTTTGTCCGTCAGAGAAAGACAACTGCTGCTGCAAATTGGTGTATATCCCAAACCGCTCATCGCATAACCTCCGTAAAAATATTGACTGTATTGTAGCATATATTCGAAATCTTTACAATACAAAATTAAAAGCCCATTCCAAACACTGGAACAGGCTTGTTACAGTTGAGCCCAGGACTTTGCACTTGCTGCAAAGTCCGTGCCAACACTTAAAATCTGCCAAGAGGGAATCTGCCCCTCGCCGCAGGCGACTTTAAATGGGCAGATTCCGTAACAGTTTAGCCAAAGGCTGAACTGTTACACAGGCTTTTAATTTTGTTTTAGCAGCATTCGCTGCAGGCCACGAAATGCCCGGGCTTTACTTCCCTCAATTTAGGCTGGGCCTTTTTGCATCCGTCTTTCTTCTGCGGACAGCGGGAGCAAAATTTACATTCATCCCCCAGCCCGATAGGATTCGGAAGGGTTCCCTCCAGAACGATCCGCTGGCGGTTCTTCTCAATATCCGGCTCCGGAACCGGGATCGCAGACAGCAGCGCTTTTGTATACGGATGGATCGGATCCGAGAAAAGCTCCTCCGTCTCTGCCAGCTCCACCAGGGAGCCAAGATACATAACACCGATCCGGTCACTGATATGGCGGACCATGGACAGGTCATGGGCAATAAAGAGATAGGTCAGCCCTCTCTCCTCCTGAAGCTGTTCCAAAAGGTTGACCACCTGTGCCTGAATGGAAACGTCCAGCGCAGAGATCGGCTCATCGCATACGATAAAATCCGGATTCACAGCCAACGCACGGGCAATTCCCACCCTCTGCCTCTGACCGCCGGAAAACTCATGCGGAAAACGGTCCGCATGCTCCGCCTGAAGTCCTACGGTTTCCAGAAGGCTTACTACCATGTCGTTCCGCTCCTTGCGGTTCTTTGCAAGATTATGGGAATCAATGCCCTCTGCCACGATATCAAGGATCTTTCTTCTAGGGTTCAGGGATGCGTAAGGGTCCTGAAAGATCATCTGCATCCTCTGTGTCAGGTTATGTGCATCCCTGCGGGAAAGTGTATGGTCAACCCGCAGTCCGTCAAAGGTTACCTCTCCGGCGGTAGGCTCATAAAGATGAATGACCGTACGGCCAAAGGTAGATTTTCCGCAGCCGGATTCCCCTACCAGACCCAGGGTTTCTCCCTTATAAATCTGGAGCGTAACATCATCCACCGCTTTCAAAGTCTGATTCTGTCCCACTGTAAAATATTTCTTCAGATTTTTTACGTCCAGCAATACTTCCGGTTTCATGATGTTTCACCTCCTCTGAATTTTTTTGCTCTTTCATCCAGCATCCAGCAGGCTGACTTATGCTCATCACCGCATTCAAAGTAATCCGGCATGAATTCCTGGCACACCTTCAGCGTCTTCTCGCAGCGCGCTGCGAAAGGACATCCCTTTGGCGGTTCCATCAAGTCAGGAGGGGTACCCGGAATGGCGTGTAATGTCTCCCCCTTACTGTCTTCCCGGGGAATGGACTTTAACAAGCCCTTTGTATATTCATGGCAGGGATTATGGAAAAGCTCCCTTACATCTGCCGTCTCCACCATTTTTCCGCCATACATAACTGCCACACGGTCTGCAATGTTCGCCACAACACCAAGGTTATGGGTAATGATGATAATGGATGTTTTTGTCTTTTTCTGAAGCTCCTTCATCAGATCCAGTATCTGCGCCTGAATGGTTACGTCCAGGGCTGTCGTCGGCTCATCCGCGATCAGGATCTTGGGATCACATGCCAGTGCAATGGCAATGACTACCCTCTGGCGCATACCGCCGGATAACTGATGGGGATACTGTTTATAACGTGCCTCCGGATTGGAAATGCCAACCATGGAAAGGAGCTCAATGACTCTCGCCTTTCTAACCTCCGCACTCATATCTTTTTTATGCTCTTTCAGCATCTCCTCGATCTGCTTCCCAATCTTCATAGTCGGGTTCAGGGATGTCATAGGGTCCTGAAAGATCATGGCAATATCAGAGCCGCGGACCTTCTGCATGTCCTTTTCGGAACATTTCACCAGATCCTTCCCTCCAAAGAGAACGTTTCCTCCCACTACCTTGCCGTTTTTGGGGAGTATCCCCATAACGCCCTTCATGGTAATGGATTTACCGGAACCGGATTCCCCTACAACTGCCAGGGTTTCCTGCTCATTTAAGTAAAAGTTCACGTCACGTACAGCCTGTACGGTTCCCTTATGTGTCTTAATGTGAATTGTTAAGTTATTTACCTCTAATAATTTTCCCACGATTCCACCTACTTTCTCATCTGAGGATCCAGTGCGTCTCGCAGACCGTCACCCAGAATACTAAAGCATACCATAATCAGCACGATCGTGATCGCCGGGAAAACCAGCACATGGGGGAAGGTTCTTAAGACCTGATAGCCGCCATTGATCAAAACACCCAGAGAAGCCTGCGGTTCTGCAAGGCCGATACCGATGAAGCTCAGGAATGCTTCTGTAAAGATTGCGCTGGGAATGGTAAACATAACGTTGATAACAATAACACTAACCGTATTGGGAATCAAATCCTTAAAGATAATGTCTTTTTTACTGGTTCCAAGTACCTGGGAGGCAAGGACAAATTCCTGGTTTTTCAGCTTCAGAATCTCCGCCCTCACAAGTCGCGCCATATTAACCCATCCGGTAATGGACAGGGCTGCAATGATGGTTCCCACACCTGCCGGGAATGCCATCAGGAAAAGGATTACAATGATCAGGCTTGGGATACCCACCAGGATCTCAATAATACGCTGCATGATAGCATCCACCTTTCCGCCGATCAGAGCGGAAACAGCGCCGTACAACACACCGACAACAAGGTCCAGGATAGCGGCCACAAGTGCGATCATCAGGGAAATCCTGGTACCCATCCAGGTTCTCACCCAAAGGTCACGACCGAACTGATCGGCTCCAAAAATATGGTCCTTTGTGGGTGTTGCAAATACCAGGTCATAGTCTGTATCCTTAAAGGAATATTTGCTGAAAACCGGCGCAAAAATAGCCAGCAGAATAATAATGATCAGAATAAACAGGGATGCAACCGCCGCCTTGTTTTTCTTAAGACGAAGCCACGCATCCTTGATCATACCGGAAGCAGGCGCTGCAATATGTTCTTTTTCGGAGGCGGACACCTGCGCTTTTTCAAACAGAGAGTCGTTTATTTGTTTACTATCCACGCCTAGTCCTCCTTTTCTTTTGCCAGACGGATCCTCGGGTCGATCAGGGAATATGCCAGATCCACGATCAATACTACCAGCATATAGAATGCTGCATAAAATACAGTGATACCCATGATCGTTGGATAGTCGTTTGCCTTGATACAGTCAACGAAAAGACTTCCGATACCCGGAATACTGTAAATATTTTCTACTGCCAGAGAGCCTGTCATCAGGTTTACCACGATCGGACCCAGAATGGTGACAACCGGGATGATGGAGTTTCGGATGGCATGTCGTGTCAGAACCTTAAACTGACTGATACCCTTTGCTCTTGCCGTTACGATATAATCCTGGTCAAGCACATCCAGCATTTCCGTACGTGTGAACCTTGCCACCTGTGCGATAGGGCTGAAGGACAGCGCAATGGAAGGCAGTACGGAACAAGCCCAGCTTGTCCAGAATCCAACAGGCAAGATCCCCCATTTCAAGCCAATATAATACTGCAGAAGCGCCGCAGCCACGAAGTTCGGCACAGATACACCCAGTACGGCAATGATCATGGTCACATAGTCAATAGCGCTGTTGTGCTTCCATGCCGCAAGGATTCCCAATACCAGACCTATAGCAAGTCCGATCAGGACTGCCTGGATACCGATCAGAGCAGAAGGTCCCAGTCTTCCCCCTATAACATCAGTTACTTTCTGATTTACATAAGTGTAGGATGTACCAAAATCACCATGAAGGATATTTTTCAGGTACTTTACATACTGAACCGGTTCCGGATCATTTAGTCCATACATTTCCAGGACACGTTCCTGCTGCTGCGGGCTCATGATGCTGAAATGCTCCGGGTCAAAAGGCGTCCCGGGAAGCTTTTTCATCAGGAAAAACGTACAGGTTATAACAATCCACAGAGTAAGCAGTATGTATAAAAGACGTTTAATCGTATATTTTACCATACTATCATTCCTTTTTCATTTTTCATGAATAATCTTAAAAAAGAGCTGCCACCGGGCCTATTCCAAGAATTCACGGTTGGAATACCTCGTATGGCAGCACTTCTTATTTATTCAATCTGTTCTATCCTGAATGCAATTCAATCCTATTTAAAGCTTATTCAAAATAAGCGTATTTGAATTCCATTGGTACTCCGATCGGATGAGAAATCAGGTTCTTCACGTTTGATTTAGTCAGGGTAGCGGAACCTCTGTGGTAGATAGGAGATACGACTGCATCCTCATCAACCAGCTTCTTTTCTGCTTCCAGCATATCAGTCAGACGTGTTGCGTCATCTGTCTGGGATTTTGCGTCGGAAATCAGGCTGTTATAGGTATCATCTGTATAGTTTCCTCTGTATGGTGTTCCGTTGGTCCACAGATCCAGATAGGTCATAGCGTCATCATAGTCAGCGCCCCATGCGGTAAGACCAAACTGATAGTTATTGGCATCCATAAGCTCTCCACGTCCCTGAACAGTCTTGGTATCGATCACCATTGTCAGGCCAAGGTTCTTATCCAGTTCACTCTGGATAAAGGTCGCTACGGATTTGGAAACAGAATCATCTGCTACCAGAAGAGTTACTTCGGAAGGAGCGCTTCCAAGCTCTTCTACACCTTTGTCATAGTATTCTTTTGCTTTTTCTGCATCGAATGGAGAAACATCGCCGTTCAGCTCACGGAAGGTCTTTTCTGCATCACCGCTCATGCCATCAGCAACAAGGCCGAATCCAGGAGCAGAGCCGTCTGCCAGAACCTTGTCGGTCAGGGTCTGACGATCGATCGCCAGGGAGATTGCTTTACGGATATTTACATTTGACATAACCGGGTCAGTCAGATTGAACTGGATATATGTAGTTCTGAAGTCAGTCTGACGGGAGAATTCCGGGCTGTCCTGATTAGCAAGAACGTTTACGGAGTCCAGCTCTACCTGAGAAAGCTCGCCTGCCTGATATGCGCTGAGGGCTGCTGTGGAGTCCTTCATAACACGCACTTTTGCGTCTGCGATCTGTACGGAATCTTTGTCCCAGTAGTTATCATTCGCTGCAAAGGTAACGCCTACAGCCGGATCATATTCTGTGATCACATATGGTCCGCAGTAAAGCATCTTGTCCGGAGTAAGTGTAAACTGATCGCTTACTTCGTTATAGAATTCTTCGTTTACGGGGAAGAACATAACCATAGTAGTCAGGTTCAGGAAATATGGAGTCGGGTTTGTAAGCTGGACCTCCAGGGTGCTGTCGTCCACTGCTTTTACACCTACCTCATCAGCCTCTACACTGCCTTCGTTGTACTCGTATCCGTTTACGATATAGTCGTTCATAATAAAGCTGTAACCGTTGGTTGCATCAGCACTCATCTGTTTCAGCCATGCAAAAACAAAGTCGGAAGCAGTAACCGGGGTGCCGTTATTCCACTGGATACCTTCTCTTAAATGGAAAGTATAAGTCAGTTTGTCATCGCTGACTTCATAGGACTCGCAGAGTGCAGGCTGCGGTTTGTTGTCTGCATCCATACGGAACAGACCTTCTTCTGCCTGGTTTAATACGAGAAAAGCATTCTCTTCGGATGCTGCCCAGGGAACCAGCGTCTTCACTTCGAAGTTGGTGGATACGCTTAAAACGTTATCTCCTCCTGTAAATCCTGCGGCAAAACTGTTCACTGCAGGTGCCATAGCCATTACGGCTGCCATGATGATAGTTGCGATTTTTTTCATTTTCATGATGTGTTTGCCTTCCTTTCTGTTTTGTTTTTCATTAAATAAGGACGGCGTTTCATTGATAAAAGGACTATGTAATTATAAACTGTCAGAATTTATATTACCATTTGCCCCTTTACAAATGAAACACCGTCCTTTGTTGGTGTTATTATAACATTGTGCCTAAAAAACGTCAAGCTTTTCGTATTATTTTATCGCATTTTGACTTCTTTTTTATTATTTGAAATTATTTTTCAATAGCCAGATTGACCATCTGCGGTCCTTGTTTTATGAGCATCCACAATGCCACCTCCGCGCCAGCCCCATTGCTGTTCCCGTATTCCAGAAAACCGCCCTGCTCTTCCACAAACCTTTTTGCAATGGCAAGCCCAAGACCCTGGCGCTGTCTGTCATGGCGGCTTTCATCGCCGCTGTAAAACTCCCGGTCCGCATATTGCAGATCCTTATGGGAAAAGCCTGCTCCATAGTCACGGACTGCTGCTTTGAAATACGCCTGCCCCTCCCTGCTTTCCTGCGTAATCCGAATTTCCAGTCCCTTCCGGCGGTCTGTGCGCTCAGCCCCATTGCTGACTATATTGCTCCATGCCCGCATCATCGTGTTCTCATTGCAGAAGATTTCTCCCTCCGGCACACTGATCTCAAAACAAACCGGGATTTTCTCTGCCGCAGATATCTGCTTTGCGGTTTCCCGGAACATTCCGCCCAGTTCTGTACAATTCATAATCCTCTTATCCGCCGTCTCTTCTGTGCCTAGAAGCACTTGTCTCATAGTTTCCAGATACAGCCCGATTTCCTTCACATTTGTAAGAATGTATGCCGCACATTCCCGGTTTTCTTCTAACAGTTCCCCTTCCTCCAGAAGCTCTGCATTTCCCCGGATGACGGTAAGAGGCGTCTTGATATCATGTGCCAGCGCAGCCAACTGCTCCTGTTTCTGTTCTTCCATATCCCACTGCGTTTTTAAAGAATCCTGAAGCGCATCCTTCATCTGCCCAAGTGATACCATAACCTCGCTTATCTCTTTAATATCCGAAGTCCCAGTCTCGAATTCCAGATCGTTTGCAGCTATCTTTTCCGTGATTCCGCTTAACTCCCGTAGCTCTGCCTTCAATTTATTTGCAAAAAGCCTGGAAAATAAAACAATATTCCCCAGAAACAACAGGACATCCAGAATCGGCATTAAAAGCTCCGGAGCAGGAAGAAGGTCATTTGCTTTGCTGTTTGCATACCGCATCAGCAGCTTGTATTTCACAATACAGATATTTCCGTCGTCCAGATCAATAAAACGATAGTAGCTGCCATTTCCGCTATAAATATTGTACTTTAACAGATTTTCCCAGGCAGCCCTGCGGTCCTGCCCGTCAAAACTGCCCTCCAGCCATTCGCCCGCCTGGTTATAAAGTCCATATGAGCAGCCTTCCGGAATCCACTGTTCCAAATCTCCTTCTGCTTTGCGGATTTTGTCCGTATTTTCCGTGATCATCAGCTCCGCATAGTTTGCGGGCAGCACCACTCCCCAGTCCGTCAATCCCAAAAGGAGCAAAAAAACTCCCCCTGCCATAAGTACCGTACTGAGGATAAACAGTGTAATATATTTAGAAAACAGACCTGCCAGTGTTTTTTCTCTTCTCTTTATTTCCATCGGTATCCAATCCCCCATACTGTCTCAACAGGATTTATGCCAAACTGCTGGAATTTTGCACGGATATTCTTGATATGCTCCGTGATGGCTGAACTATTGCTCTCACCGTCAAATCCGAATACATGCTCCAGGATCCTCTCTTTTGAAAACACCTGCCCCCGGTTCAAGGCCAGATACTCACAGATGGCGTATTCGCTTTTTGTAAGGACCATTTCCGTCCCCTGACAGTACAGCTTTTTTTCCAGCATAGAAAATTCTACTTTTCCAATGGTTACCCGGTTCTTTTTCTCCCTGCTTTCCCTTCTCAGATGTGCTCCTACTCTTGCCCGCAGTTCTCCGATCCCAAAGGGCTTGGTGATGTAATCGTCTCCGCCGATCCCAAGTCCCTTCATCAAATCCTTTTCTTCTGTCTTTGCGGTCACAAACAGAATGGGACAGTCTACCCTGTCCCGGATCTCCTGGCACAGACGGAATCCGTCCATGCCAGGCATCATTACATCCAAAAGAATCAACTGGTACTGGTTCAGCTTCTCATAATCGATTTCAAGCGGATCGTCCAAAAGCGTAACCCCATAGCCCTCCCGCTCCAGCGCCCTGCGGATCAATTCCAGGATCCCTCTGTCATCATCAATTGCCAAAATCCTAATCATTGCACTGCCTTCCTTCATAAAAATGAAACCACGCCCTGATTATGGCATAGATCACAGCTAATAGCAACAGGCAGAGAAACAGTGAACTTCTCACTTCAGCAGCCAGAATCTCCGCCATATCCTTTCTTGTAAGATAACTCAAAATTAGCAGCACGCCTCTTGAACTCCATGCGCAGGGGAAAAACTGCCACCTTCCGTCTCCCAGTCCGGTGAGAAACAGGGCGGCCAATAAAAACTGCGCCACTCCCACGCTTAAGGAAACAGACTTTGTAAACCTGAGATTTAAAAACAAATGCTCCAGATACAGCGGTGCACTTCCCACACAAAGAGTCACGGCTAAGATTGCGTAATCTGCAAAAGAAAGCCCTGCCTTTCCAAGCCCCCAGTGGAATCCGGCTCCAAAGAGAAAAATTGCCGCCAATACCGTAATAAAGCAAAGTCCCAGAAGCACCAGCCATTTTGCCAGGAAAGCATTCCATTTACGGACAGAGCTTCCTAAAAATGTCTGGAAATGGTTTCCTTCCTCCAACCCCACATTTCCTGCACACACAAGACTCACCGCAAAAGGAAGCGCAATGCCGATCACTTCCACAAAGCCGGATATCTGCGCAACCTCATTCCATCCGGACATACTGTAATAGAGCACAAATATCAGGCTTCCCAGTACAGGCGCTCCTATATGCAGGCCGTACTGAAAGGTATGCCGCATTTTCAAATGCTCTGCCCTCATGAGATGAAACAGTCCCTTCATTTAAACAGTCACCTGCCTTTCAAACCATTTCCTGCTTACCAGCCACAAGATCAGGAACCAGAGAATTGCTGCCGGAAGTCCGATCATCAGATTCTGCAGTTCCATCAACTCCGGCGAATACGTCATCTGCCCCTCCACTGCCGGAAGTCCATTTGGCAGGATTCCCAGCACCGGACACATCAGCCTGGAGGTGATGGCTCCCGGCAATGCTGCAAACCAGGGCTTCAGAGAAATGGCGGCGGAAATGATTGCGTAGCTTCCCATATGGATCAGAAGCATAACAAACGTACCCATTTTTTGTGACAGCAGCAGACAAAATGGAATCTGCCATAGCGTTGTGAGCCACATAAGAAGTCCGGCTGTCAACTGCATTTTTAAGGATGGCTGAATGATAAACTTCATATGAAGTGCGCTTTCCATAAACTGTCCCATTATAATCGTAAGAATGATCGTAATGCCAACGGCAATCCCGGACAGGGCCGCTCCCAGCAGCACCTTTGCATCCCATATTTTTTCCATGCTGCAGGGCAGTGACCATATGGTAAAGTTCTTTTTCCTTTTATCTTTTCCCCCAATCATCCCGCATACGATTCCAAGCATCCCCGGATATAATATCATATACCACCAGTTATAGCTGTCTACAGCAAAATATGCGTGTGTCAGCATTGCAGAAAAAAATACGGAAATCAGAGGCATCAGCACAACGATCCCTTTCAAAAATGTATGTCTGTATTTCAATTTTTCAGCCCGAAAATATCGCTTCATCTCTCCACCCTTCCTTTCGCTGCAATTTCCATAAACAGTTCCTCCAGATCTTCCTTTTCATCAATTTCCCCTTCAAAGCCAAGCCTTCCGCCGGAAATAATGCCGATATGATCTGCAGTCTGCTGGATTTCACTTAAAATATGGCTGGAAATCATCACCGTAATGCCCTGTTTTGGAAAGCTTCGGATCAAATGGCGCAGCTCCTGTATTCCCAGGGGATCCAGACCATTGATGGGTTCATCCAGGATCAGCAGCTTCGGATTTCCCAAAAGTGCAAGGGCGATTCCAAGCCTCTGCTTCATGCCCAGCGAAAATGCCCCGGCTTTTTTCTTCCCCGTATCCGCAATATCGGTCAGCCTCAGCACCTCTTCGATCCGCCCCTCCGATACCCCAAGGAGCAGCGCACGGACCCTCAGATTTTCCCGGGCAGTCAGATTTTCATAAATGGGCGGTGTTTCGATCAGCGCACCGATATGGGCCAGATCCTTTCTCGACCATGGATGCCCCTGAAAATAAATTTCTCCCGATGTGGGACGCAGAAGTCCTGTCATGGTTTTCATCAAGGTGGATTTCCCCGCCCCGTTTGGTCCCAGCAGACCGTACACACAGTTTTTTGGAATTGCCATGGTGATATTTTTTAATACCGGCTGTCCTTTGAACTCTTTTGACAGATTTTTGATTTCTATAAGATTCTGATTCATTTATCTTCCTCCTTGAATTTCGTTTTCATAAGAAGAGGATAAAATACAATTCTAAGAAATTTATAAGGAAAAAAATATTTTTATGCTATTGATCCATAATCATAAGCTGTTCGATCTGATGCCTGGCGATAATCCAAAGCCCTGCTTCACCAATCGGGGCCTCCTCTACATAAGGGTAAGAAAACAGCGGAAGGTGCCGATTACTGTTCAGCACCATTTTAAACAGAAAGGCTTGATACACCATGCTGCAGCTTGCAATTTGTGATGATGAAAAAATCTACCGGAATGACTTAAAAAAAATTATCCGCACAGAATTAGACCTGTCCGGAATAGAATATCATATTACAGAATTCTCCTCTGGTGAAGAACTATTGAACGGAATTAAAGAAACAGATTTACAAATTATCTTTCTGGATATTGAAATGAAAGAACTGGACGGCATCTGTACTGCAAAAAAACTTCGGGAACAGAAAAACACGGCTTTGATCATCTTCGTAACCTCCTATCCGGATTTTGTATTCCAGGGTTATGAGGTACGCGCTTTGAATTATATTGTAAAGCCTTATGAACCGGAAAAAATCCGGTCTGTTCTCCACACTGCACTGGAGGAACTGGAACTGACCTCTGAAAAATACTATATCATCGAACAGCGAAACGGCACCATCCGGGTTCCGCTTGATTCCATCAAATACTTTACCAGTGACCGAAGGATGATCCATGTCGTTACAGACAGTGTAACCTACGATTTTTATGACAAGCTAAGCGATCTGGAAGCCAGGCTTTCGGAGGCATTCGTCCGCATACATAACCGTTATCTGATCCATCTGAAATATTTGGATCAGATTGATGGAAACACAGCCATTGTAGACGGAGAAGCGCTTCCTATCAGCCGTTCCTGCAAAACAGATCTTTCCATTGCTTTTGCAAAATACATGCTGCATTAGGAGAACCTCACTATGTTAGATCTTATTGAATTTTTTGCAAATCTGATGATCAGCATGGCCTTTGGATACCTGATTTTTCTTAATATCGGAACCTTCCTGACAGCAAGATGGACGCATCCCTTCGTGAGCTTCCTGATCGTCTGCCTGCTTTTTGGTACCTCCAATATTGTTGTGTATCCATCGGAGCTTACAGGGATCGTTGGCTTCTTTTTCCCATTTATGCTGATATTAGTTCTGTGCTATAATGATGAATGGTATTTGAAGGTATCAACCGCTATCCTGATATTTCCAGTGGATATCGCTATCAATTACATTACCCAGGACGCAGGCTTGCTGATATGGTGTCACCTGTTCCATAAAAGTATGTCTCCTGTTGCAGAAACAGCTTTGCATACTGCTACCATGTTCCTGCGAATCCCAATCTGGTATGCAATCTACTATTGTGTACGCACTTGGATTCCGTATACGGTACAGTTCCTTACCCGCCGCATGTGGCTGGTACTGGATTTAATTGCCATGACTTCTTTTATAGGAATCATCACTGTAATTTATAATACCTCCCCGGAATCCTCTTATACGGCTTACCCCACCTGTATTGCCTGCATTGTAACAACTCTTGGATGCTGCTACCTCTGTACTTATATGGCAAGAAATGTAAAAGCAGATATGGAGCTTCAGACTTACCAATACCAACAGTCCTACTACCGGGAATTAGACCAGAACCAGCAGACAGTCCGGAGACTCCGACACGATATGAAGAATCATCTGAATATCATCCATACCTTTTTGAGTAACAAAGAATACACGAAGGCCGAGGATTACCTTCAGGATCTGAACCAGGAATTCGTCACACACCTGCGCATCTACTGTCCCAACAGTATTGTCAACGCTGTATTAAACAGTAAGGAACAGTTGGCCTCCGAGTCCCATATACCGTGCGATTTTCAGATCGATCTGGCAGAATCTCCCGCTATTGAGGATATGGATCTCTGCTCCATCCTTGGAAATACACTGGACAATGCAATTGAAGCCTGCCGGAAGATCCCGGAAACTTCCAGGCGCTTTATTTCCGTGAAAGCGCGGTGCAAAAACGGATACTTCAGCTGCGAGATTGTAAATTCCAAGGTCAATGTCATCCAAAATGAGAAAGGTGCCTTTCTCACAGATAAAAAAGACGCCTCAGCTCATGGTATTGGATTGAAAACTGTAAAGAATCTTGTAGATAAATATGATGGAACAATTGATATCTCCTACGATACGGATACCTTTTGTATCACCATGATGATCCGGACAGCTCTGCCGCCGGCATAACACCGGCGGCAGATGATGGTTCAAACAATCTGTGGCCTGCAGCATCATATGGTCGGTCAAAATGGAGGCATCGATGTCACAGGTCTGCTTTTTATCAAAGGGGCGTACCCACGCCTTGTTGTGGTCAGCACAAGCGATGATCGCCAGCGGCGCACCGTAAATTCCGGCTGCCTTTCCAATCTTTGAAAGACCTTCTTCACTTTGACCACCAGCCATGAATCCATTGTAGCACAAAGAACCACATCCGCAAGAATGCACTTTTTCGGAAGATACTTTCCAAAAGGATACGATTGATGAACAAAGAGATATAATCATTGAGCAACAGAGCACAATAGACGAACAAAACAATATCATTGAATGTCTCCGCCGGTTTTTATACCCAAAAACAGCAGCCACCCTTCCGATAACTGCTGTCGTATTACGGGAATCGCTGCAATTTGCTTTTAAAATCGCACCGTGGCAATAGCTTTGCTCTATGGCCCAGCTATTATTTACTCCGCTGTATTGGTATCTCTTGCAAATGGATTTTCGTAAATAGACTGTTTGCCCAGATACTCATGGATCCTGAGAAGCTGGTTGTATTTCGCATTGCGGTCAGAACGGCAAGGTGCTCCGGTTTTGATCTGCCCTGCCCCTGTCGCCACGGCCAGGTCTGCAATAAAGGCATCCTCCGTTTCTCCGGAACGATGAGAAATTACAGCCTTATATCCCGCCCGGTGAGCCATCTCAACCGCCTCCAGGGCTTCTGACAGGGTTCCGATCTGGTTCACCTTTACCAGAATGGCATTTGCCACCTGCAGCTTGATTCCGCAGCCCAGACGTTTGATATTGGTTACAAACAGATCATCTCCTACAAGCTGGGTTCTGCCGCCAAGTCTTTCTGTCATGACCTTCCAGCCCTCCCAGTCATCCTCCTGCAGGCCGTCCTCAATGGACACAATGGGAAATTCATCGATCAGCTTCTCATAATAATCCACCATCTCGCAGCAGTCGCGCAGTACCTCTTTTCCCTTCATTTTGCTTTCTCCCGGAAAATAGTATGCACCCTTTTCCTCATCATACAGCTCGCTTGCCGCCGCATCAATGGCAATGCCGATGTCCTTTCCCGGCTCATAACCAGCCCGCTTTACAGCCTCCACGATCAGCTCCAGCACATCTCTTGACTCTGCCAGATCAGGAGCAAAGCCGCCTTCATCTCCCACTCCCGTGGACAGTTCCTTTTCCTTCAGAATAATTTTCAAAAACTGATAGATCTCTGCACACATACGGATTGCCTCGCCAAAGCAGGCAGCACCGAGAGGCATGATCATAAATTCCTGCAGATCCACCGTATTATCTGCGTGTTTTCCTCCATTCAGGATGTTCATCATAGGTACTGGCATACGGCAGGTATGGCAGCCTCCGATATACTGATAAAGCGGGACTCTGAGAGCCAGCGCTGCCGCTCTCGCCACTGCCATGGAAACACCCAGAGTCGCATTTGCACCCAGGCTGCTTTTGTTATCCGTGCCATCCGTCTCAATAAGAAGATGGTCGATATACGTCTGATCCAGCGCGTTTTCTCCCAAAATCGCCTCTGCGATCCGGCTGTTGACATTGTCAACCGCTTTCTGGACACTTAAGCCCACATAATTTCCCTTATCTCCATCCCGCAGCTCAACAGCTTCAAACTTTCCGGTTGATGCGCCGGATGGTACCATCGCTCTTCCTGTATATCCATTCATTCCAATGACGCCTTCTCCAACGGTCACTTCCACTTCAACCGTAGGATTGCCTCTGGAATCCAGAACTTGTCTTGCGTGAACCTTACGAATAGGCAGATACCGTAACATTTTCTTACCTCCTAAAGATTTATGAAGGTAGTTTTTCCCGTTGGTTCCGCTTTTATACAAAAAGGTATATTGCAGTCAGAACAGACATTGCAATATACCTCAGCTATTTTTTAGAGTGAAATATATCCTTTACTCTTTAAGCAGGCTTCAACCTCCATGATGTCCTCCACATGAAGCACCATAATCGGCCGTCCGGTATCTCGGTTAAAGGACAGATACAGATAATCAATGTTGATATTGCTGTCCAGGAAATCCTCCAGAAGATGATTCAGGTTTCCAACCTCATCCTTTACTTCAATACCCAGAACATCTGTCAGCTTACAGATAAATCCGCCCTCTGTCAGCGCCTCTACTGCTTTCTCAGAATCTGATACTACCATACGGATGATTCCGTATTCTGCACTGTCGTTGGTAACCGATCCTAATATATTAATATCTTCTCTCTGAAGAATATCCGTAACCTTGTGCATCACACCTTTTTTATTTTCTGCAAAAATTGATAGCTGCTTTAACATAATAATTCTCCTCCTGTCTTTTCCACTTTATTGTACTAAAGAAAAAGACACCTGTCAACCTTCACCCCGCACAAAAAATCATACCGGTATCTCAATTAATTCTTTAGGGCTGTGTGCCAGATTGATGTGGCCATCCTCTGTCACGATCACCATATCCTCGATCCGCACTCCGCCAAATCCGGGAACGTAAATGCCCGGTTCCACAGTCTCGATCATTCCGGCCTTTAACACGGTATTATCAGTCGGTGACAGACGCGGTTCCTCATGGATAAACAATCCCACACTGTGTCCCAGACCATGACCGAAGCAGTTTCCGTAGCCCGCCTCTGTGATAATATCTCTGGCGACCTTATCCACACTTGCTCCGGTCACTCCCGCTTTCAATGCGGAGAGAGCCGCAAGCTGTGCTTTCAGAACGGTGCCGTAGATCTCTTTTTGCTTTTCGCTTGCTTTTCCCAATACAACCGTCCTGGTCATATCTGAGCAGTAGCCCTTGTACTTGCATCCAAAATCAAAGGTGATAAAGTCTCCCACCTCAAACTTTTTCTCACTGGGAATGGCGTGAGGCATGGAGGAATTCAGACCGGAGGCAACGATCGTATTAAATCCCAGATCCTCGGCTCCCTCTTTTTTCATCAGGTATTCCAGCTCTGCAGCCGCCTCCAGCTCCGTCATGCCCGGCTTTAACAGCGGTAAAAGCTTTGCAAACGCCTTATCTCCTATCTCTTCAGCACGCGCCAGACACTTCAGTTCTTCCTCCGTCTTTATCATACGAAGTGCGTTGATGCTGTCCTTTAAAGGAGTCCAAACCTCCACCGGAAGAGCTTCCCTCATTTTATCAAACTGGTTGCACAGCAGTGATTCATCCTCATAGCCCATATGGAAAGCACCTGTTTTTCCCTCTTTTTCCATACACTCCTTCAGGATCTGCTCTCTCTTGTGTTCGCGGTGCTCTTCCACGATGGTAAAGCTGCTCTCTTTTGCAGCCTGTTCGGTATAACGGGAATCCGTGATCAGCACCTTCTGATTTCTGGAAATATAAAGCGCCCCCTCGCCTCCGCGAAAACCGCTTACATGACGCATATTATAGGCATCTGTGATCACCAACGCATCCAAATTCTTCTCATCCAAAATTTTCTCTAACATATCAATTTCCTCTCTTCTGTCCATTCTTCCATATAATTTTCTAACTAACGCTCATTATATCACAATTCGTTCAAACCACAACCCCGTAAGCCTGTCCCCACCTTAAATTTGTCCTTTTTAACCAATTATATTAAATTTTCAGATTTTATCTTTCTTTTATTTTTATAAATAATTTATTTAAAACAAAAATAAATATTTTCTATTTTTTACTTGACAAATCAAAAGTATTCTGTTATAGTAAACACATAAAACAAAAGGAAATTAAAAAAAATCAAAACAAAGGAGTGAGACCACCGAAAACATAAGTGATTTCTCATAATTTAAGAAAGAGAGGTACAATCCACCAGAAGCATAATTTTTTAAACAAGTAATTGTTTCATAATCTGAGAAATGGAGGTACGGACCCCCAAGAACTTAAACTTTTAAATAATTTCATTTCTGTTTTATAAGCTTTATAAAATAAAAAATGAGGTACAGACCAATGGGACGTTAAGTTTTCATTTCAAACCAAATTTTTTAAAGGATGGTAAGGACCAATGGGAAAGTAAAATTTTAACCCAAGCCAAATTACAAGAGGACGGTACGGACCAATGAAATAGTTAGTTTTTTAAGCGCATAATCTAATGAAAGGAAGGTAAATTCCCTTGGACAATGAACAGTATTAGAGCCACCAGCTAATCGTTGAAGCTGATGGCTCTTTTTTTGCATATCTTATACTCTTCTTCCATATATTGAAACAAAACGTTCTTTGAGGTTTCTATGAAATTTTCTAAGCCTTCTCTCTCGCCTGTTTTTTCAAAATACATAGCCTATGCCAGAATTCCGCTGATTTTGGCAGGTGCTTTTCTCATCGGAGCCGCAACCGGAAAGGTCACAGCATTTTTACAACAGCAGGAAGCTGTCGCCACTTCCTCCGAAAGCTCCAGTTGGGGATTAAGTTTTCAGGAAGAAGGAAAACGTCCCATCGGCAATGCCACCGTAGAAGAGCTAAGTCAGTATGATGCATTCTATGCCCAGGATACCCAGGATAAAATCCTCTACCTCACTTTTGACTGCGGCTACGAAAACGGAAATATGCCAGCCATTCTGGAAGCTCTGAAAAAGCACGGAGTAAAGGCCACCTTTTTTGTGGTAGGAAACTTCATCTCCGACAATGCTGACCTTTTAAAACAAATGGTCACAGAAGGCCATACGATCGGAAACCATACACTTACGCACCCCAATATGTCCAAAATTTCCACTATGGACAGCTTCAAAAAGGAACTGGAAGGGGTGGAAACCCTTTATCAGGAAGTAATGGGCGAACCCATGACAAAGTTTTACCGCCCGCCCCAGGGAATTTACAGCACTGCCAATCTATCCATGGCAAAGGAGCTTGGCTATAAAACCTTTTTCTGGAGTCTTGCTTATGTGGACTGGTATCAGGATAAACAGCCATCCAAAGAAGAAGCCTTCGAAAAGCTTTTAAAACGGATTCATCCCGGCGCTATCGTCCTTTTGCACAGCACCTCCTCCACCAATGCTCAGATTCTCGATGAACTTCTGACCAAATGGGAAGAAATGGGCTACTCCTTTGGCACACTGTCGGAGCTTACCGGAGCATAGTCCGGTAAGCCCAAGCATGTGTAGTACTAACGGTTGGATCCAAAATAAATAACAGACTGGACACCAGGTCCTGTATGAATACCAATAATCGGACTCATAGGTGCCATAATAACCTTTGCCTGCGGAACGGCTGCAAGGATTTCTTCCTTTGCCTTATTCGCCTGCTCCTCAGCATCTCCATGACACAGCATTACGTAAGGATATTCCGGATTAAAACCAGAGCTTATGTATTTTCCGGTAATACAATTCATAGCAGCCTTTGCCCCGCGAACCTTTTCCATAATGGCAAGGGTTCCGTCTTCAGCAATCCTGAGAACAGGCTTGATCTTAAGCTTTCCCCCAATCCATGCAATGGTAGGGGAAATACGCCCGCCGCGTTTCAGGAAATCCAGGTCATCCACAGTAAACCAATGGCAGATGTTGTTTCTGTTTTCTTCCAGCCAGGCAGTGTTTTCTTCCAGGGTCATACCCTTTTTCTGATTCTCGATTGCATACAGAACAAGGAGCCCCTGGCCGCCTGTTGCTGCATGGGAATCCACGCAGGAAATTGTTCTGTCCGGATATTCTTCCATCAGATCTATAGCTGCCAGGCGGGAGCTTTGCCAGGTGGAAGTAAGTCCACCGGACAGAGATATATAAAGAATATCCTTCCCCTCCTTTAATTTCGGTTCAAAATGCTCTGTATAAACCACCGGAGGAATCTGTGAAGTGCTGCCGGATCCGCCCTGGCGAAGCTTATCATAAAAAGCCTTACTGTCCCACGCGGAACAATTTTTATGCTCCAGTTCTCCTCCGTTCAGCTCAAATTTCATAGAAATTATTTCCACACGTTCCTGTCCCAGAAGCTCGGCTGGTAAGTCTGCGGCTGCATCAGTCATAATAACGTAATCGCTCATTATAATTCTCCTTGATTATATTAACCTTGGTTATATTTAAAATGCAGCCCTATTATATCATGACTTTTCCTTTGATGGTATAATTTTTAAATTATTTTTCTATCAAATTATTTTAAAATATAAAATTCAGCGTTCTTCTTTACAGTTCTTCCAGAAGCTCATCAATAATCTCTTCCCACTGCTCTTTGTCCCTGGCGCCTACAATGGTTTCCAAAATGGTCCCGTTTTTGTTAATAAACAAGGTAGTAGGAACTGCTGTCACATCATCCAGAATGGCATTATATAAGGACTCATTCAGCAGAAGATGGGGATAATCTGCCTCCGTTTTCTCTATCAGTTCTGCCGCAAAATCAAGTGTTTCCTGCTCTGCCCCTTCCTGTACATCGCTTATCACGCCTATGATCTGAAAATCCCCGGCATCATATTCGTCTGACAGTTCTCCAAGCTCCGGCATTTCATTCAAACATGGGCTGCAGTAGGTTGCCCAGACATTAATCATTGTCAGCTTTGATTCTTCAAAAATGTCCGAACTGACCTCATTGCCTTCCATATCTGTTCCTTTAAAATAAATCGGTATAGGAAGCGCCTTGCCCTGTCCTGCCGCAGTATTCTTTTCCTGTGCTTCAGAAGTACCCTCTGTTTTTTCCGCCTGCTTTTCTTTTTTATCGGATGTACCTGTACATCCTGCCAGACACAGGACAGACAGCATACAAGTCAATAGGATTGCCGTTTTATTTCTCATTGTATATAAGATCCTCCATTCTTTGCAGTGAACCGTTATCCGGTTAAGTATTCTATATTATAAGCCATTTCTCTATATTTGCAAAGATGAAGTCTCACGGCAAATTATTCTTCGGAGTCCCCATCCAAGGAAGCCAGATAATAATCATCGTCCGTCATGTTTTCAATAGGACCATCCGAGTTCTTTTTTAAGAACATCAAACCTTCTACCTGATCCACATCAATAATTCTGTCAAAGGAAAAGTTTGTCACATAAGTATCACTATCTGATGATAATCTTCCCTTTATTCCCGGCTCATCCCAGATATAGGGGTAACATGTACCGTCTTTCAATTTTAGGCCAGGATAAGTATCCTGCAGCTTTTCTTTTTCCTGGCTGTCAGGAACCCTGTATTCAATGTATGCAGAAATAGGCGACAATTCCACATGGGTCACAGTCATGCTGGTATCGCCGATGGGCGCTTCCAGATCAATAACCCGCATGTCTTCCGAGCCGTTAAGGATGCAGTCAAAAGCCCATTTTCCTTCCAACCCGGGAATATATGCGGCTTTATCCACGGTTCCAAGGTTTTCTAACTCTACATGCACTGGTTTGTTCAAAAATCCTCCCTTGTTTCCATGTCCATCCAGGATAATCCAAAATTCCATACTACCGTCCTCCTGGGTGTAATACTCATAGATCAAATCTCCGTTTTCATCGGTATCCAAAGGGCTTCCGTCTGCCTTCTGCGGCTTTAAGTCCGGTCCCGTCACCACTCCGCTGTAGAAGGCTGCCGAAATGCCAAACTCATCTTCCCCGTTATCCCATCCATCTTTGCCGTCCACAAGCACCTGGAAATGTTCAAAATCCGGCTGTGTCCTGTCTGGTACTGTGTAGCCGTTCACCTTGAATACCAGATAAGCGAAATAATTGTCCACCATGGTCTGCTCCAGGGTGACGGAGATGCCCTGGTCTGTCACAGTCTGCCCGACCATATTTACCATGCCGCTGTCCTCCAGTGTTTTCTTTTGCTCCTCTGTGGCGCGCAGACCTTCCGATAAGGATTTGCTCCAGTTCATATATATTGCCGCTCCTACACTGACACAGCCTACTGCTAAAATAGCCGCGGCTGAAAGAATCCAGATACGCTTCCTGGTCATTTTTTTCCTGCCCCCAACCGTTGTCTTACTGTTTTCCTGACGGGGGATGCGTTCCGTCTGCGAGTTCTTTGTCAGTTCCGCTTCTTTGCGGATAGATTCAAATGCCATATCTGCCTTTACTCTTACTTTTTCAGGAATTACCACATCGCTGTTCAGTTGTTCCAAAATGTTTTTTTTGTTTTCTCTCATACTGTTTTCCTCCTTTTCATCGGATTATATTCAACTGCCAGCCTTTCTCTTGCCCGTGCCAGCCTGGTTCTCACCGTAGCCTCCGGTATCTCCAGTATTTTGGAGATTTCTGCTGTCTTAAACCCTTCCACATAGTAAAGGATCATAACTGTTCTGTACCTTGTCTCCAGGGTCTGGAGTGCTTCCTTCCATTCCAGGTTCTCATATTCTGTTTCCTGGCAGGGAACCTGAGGTGGCTCCTGATAAAACACTAATTCCTGCTTTTTCCTGTAAATGTCCTTACAGTGATTGATCAGGATTCTGGTCATCCATGTGCGGAAATACCGATCTTCCCGTAACTGCCCCAGTTTTTCCCAGCAAGTCAGTATAGTGTCTGAAATGGCATCCGCCACATCGTCCTCATTTGACAAAAATGAATAGGCTGCCTTGTACATGTTCTTCATCTGAGATTCCATCAGCTCCACGAATGCGTCCGCATCGCCGCGCCTGGCTTTTTTTATCAGATTTTCCATAATTCGAGGTCCTTTCCTTGTTTTACTCTATAGTAGGCTGTATTTCGTATACGATTTATGCACTTCTAATTATTAGACATGAAAAAGCAGGAAAATGTTTCAACAAATAAATTTCTACATAAAAATGCTGGAAATTGGAAAAAATTCCTAACGTTCTCTATATAGAAGGGGCTGGCTTCCAGCAGCCAGCCCCTCACAAAAAGGTTTCAAAAAGTCTGATTTCCCCTTAAACCTTCTAATTTTTTAAAACATTCCTGTATATCTGTATATTTTTCCCACTCTACATCTTTCAAAACATTCTGACGTTCCACAAATTGTCCTGCCGGAGTTCTAATTGAAAAATATACATCAAATTTTGCCTTTGTAATATATCTGCGCCTATTTAAATATCGCTTTTCAGCATCTACCGTATCAACAAATGCATTACACTGATTTATCAGTTTCTCATCATATGTATCATTGTTTGCTATAGACTTTAGCAAAAATGTCTCCAATGCTCCTGTTTCTTCAAATGGAATTATCAATAAAAGTATCCGAAACTGTATCTCTCTTCCATGCGCATTCCGATGCCTACATAAAATCCATGCATCATTAGCAATCATAGATTCCACAGATACCTTTCTACTAGCCAATACACCTTGTATTTCGTTAATAAACTCTTTTTCGGTTCCGACCTCATCTCTATCTGTCACTATAACAATATTTTGATATATTTCGCTCTCCATGCCTGCTAAGCTATTGCTTTCCAGAATAAAATCAAATCCCG
Organism: Ruminococcus sp. 5_1_39BFAA; assembly: GCF_964240875.1. NCBI lineage: Bacteria > Bacillati > Bacillota > Clostridia > Eubacteriales > Oscillospiraceae > Ruminococcus > Ruminococcus sp. 5_1_39BFAA. Next base: position 98,219 of record NZ_CAXSVO010000015.1, read on the forward strand.
GAACAAGATTACTAGATCCTCGGCATCCTGCAATCGTTACCTCATCTCCACATTGAGAATGCTTCAAAATCCTTGCCATGCCAAGGCGTTTTCTTAATCCCGTGTTTTCTTTAAAATCCTCCCAATTATGTGCTTTTCTCAAAAAATATTGAATCAGAACATAGTCTGTGGAGCCCTCACATAGAATTATACTTCTCATCTTATCTCAACTCCAATCCCATATCATCTTGCGCTTCAATTGCTTTCTCACCAGACAATCTCCTGACCGAAGATCCAATATCATCTTTATAAAGCGTAAAAACAACCATGTTCTTTAAAGAGCTCGGCGAACATTTTAAGACTTTATCAATCGCTTCTTTACTATGGGATGTCATAAACACCTGAACATTCAGCTTCCTACATGTTTCCAAAATCCATTTAAATGTTCTATCCATAGCTGACGTATGAATTGCTGTTTCAAATTCATCTAATAGCAGCACCCCGTTCTGTGCTTTAATAACAGCACTCATTAACAGAACAGCTTTCTTCATTCCATCTCCATATACATTAAGAGGCAAAGCTCTTTTATGAGTTCTGGACAAAATTTTATAAACACCTCTACCACTCGTTATGTTATCATCATTATCATAATTAATGCTAATAATGTCCTCATCGTATTCTTTTAACACAGCAAGCAGTTCTTCGTACAACTCTGGGTTATTTAATATCTCGCTTAAATACAAATTACCTTCCGCATGCCTTGTCGGAGAGACATATATGATTTTAGGTTCGCTTATTTTTCTATTTGCCCTACCTATCCTATATCTCCTTTGTCCCTCATATACTTCTATCGTGTCGCATACTGTCCCATTTATACTTGTTTCTAATTCCATTTTTGTCACCGGATACAAAATGGAATTATCTACTTCCTTCTCTTCTCCGGAATAATTATATGATACACCAGTTACATAACTGTACTCTGCTTCTGTTAACTCCTCTTCCACAATTTTTGCCTTTAATGCAACTGTTACTGTTTCATTCAGCGTAGAAATACTATATTCAACTATTTTATTATCCGAATCAATATCAAACAGATTATAAAATCCATCATAAACGGAAGATCCCCACGGCACCGGTGTCCTGTTCTCTATTCTAAGCAGAGATTCCCAAGCCCATACGTCATCTGATTTCCCAAAATTTTCTAAAATCTCTAAAACACTAGTCTTTCCACTATTATTATCACCAGTCAATATATTTATCTGCTGTATGTCATCCAATTGTAAAGAACGTATACCACGAAAAGAATTTATCTTAATTGTTTTTATAAAATGTGACATCATTTCACATCCCTTCCTTTTCTATTTCATTATAGTATAACCCAACTTTTTTTATTTGTACATCAATTTCATGTACAAAGAAATTCTATTATTTCAGCAACAAAACAATCGAAACAAAGAAAAAGCAAATCGAAGAGACAATCTCTTTTTAAGGTTAAAAATAGGAATCATTCCTGTTTGACTAGGTCTTTGACTACGTTTCATTTTTCCCCAAAATAAAAAACGCCGGAAACCCAGCAAAATCAAGGCTTCCAGCGTCATCGCAGAGCAGGGGATGAGAGAATCGAACTCCCACCAAAGGTTTTGGAGACCCCT
>NZ_CAXSVO010000016.1:0-90480 GCF_964240875.1 Ruminococcus sp. 5_1_39BFAA
AAATAAAGACAGAAAACTGAGCAACCTGTTGACAAGCGATGAAATCACATCAGCGACAGCTCATGAAATCGCTAACACATATAGTATAAACATATTTTTGCTTCCCACAGGCAAACGATATTATCATTAACTGCTTCCTGGAATTTAGTCTTGTTGTTAATTTTAATCAATTCCATTAAGGTATTTCTTGAAAAATGCTTTGTTTCATCTTTACATCTGAACAGATATTCGTATTGCTCAGGATCATCAATGCTGATAGCAGCATGATTTCCAAGTCCATCTTTTCCAACAAAGTCTATATTTTGTTTCATAATTTCTTCTTCTACTACATCCATAGTAAGAAGTGAATACGTCTTAGTCATAGCTGGAATCATAATATCTTTTCTTGCCATATCTGAGTGGAAGTGACAATCCCACTCCATATTATTTGTAAGCTTTACTCTATCATTTCTATAAAATTCTTTTATTTTATTATCCATAATTTTTCTCCTTATTATTGTTGATTCATTACTATTCACATCGTTTATTTTTCTTGCATTCATTAATGGTTACTGTATTAGCAATATACTCTGGGCTAATTTGGTAAGCCATTTCTTCAGCGGTTACACCGCCATCTTTTTCAATATCTTTCATACCTGTTGTATCAATTTTAATTTCCATAGTTTTTTCTCCTTTTAATCGAAAATATTTTCAAAATCAACATGATCGCCGGATTTATTCACTTCAAAACCAACCTGCATACAGTCATCGTACTCCGTTGCATTAATTGTATTTCGTGAATTTTTTTCAAATCCGCTTTCAAATACGTCAAATTCATCTTTAAAATCTGCCGCTTGATTTAACTCAATAAGTATAGCGGAAGCATCGGCCGGGCGAATACTTATAATAGCGAACCCAAGATAATCGTAAACCATCGGAACACGACCTTCTTCTTTCCATCCACCGTCATAAATTATTTCGCCTTCATTGTCCTCTGTACCGCAAAACTCAACAGATCCGTACACGGTATTTCCCTTTTGAATCTCTTTTTCCAACCAAGCAACGAATTTAGGATACCTGGCTTCATTGATATAGCCTTTAGCGCATAAACACCGCTTCATAACTCCATCAATCTCGACATCCTCAATGCTCCAATCCTCAAAAGCTCCTACCTGTTCTGAATCTTCAAATATCGGCAAATTGCCTTTTGTCCCAGTCAATCCATGACCATACGGAACATCTTTATCACTATCCATAAATTCCGCACATAATGGCATTCCTTTTACACTATCTGCGTTATCCCTTGTATATTGTTCAAGATATGTAATGCCGTTTTCGTTCCATTGCGTTGCATCTGGATATATCTCATGCAGAGCAACTTTTAACTCTCTGCGCCCCATTACAGAGCTTGACAGCTCCACAAATCTGCTATTCATTGTTCTAAACATCCTTTCCATTTAATAATTTATTGAGTTTGGCACTCGGTTTCAAATGTACAACACGCATATCTGGCACAGAATGACCGCCGCATATTCCGCCACTAATAGACCTTCCCTTTCGCCATCTGGTTTCTAAAGTGCCGACTTCCTTAATTTTAATTTTCAGCCCTTCCAACAAACAGAGCTTAATTTCATCACGAATGATACGCCAAACTTGATTAGCTTGCTCATTTGTGCAGCCAATTTTGGGCGCAATCCTTCTTACGAATTGATCCTGTGACAGTGTATCTTTTCTTACGCAATCGTAATATCTCCGCATATCTTTCATTCTCCTTTAATTCCAACAATTTGTTTTGCCGACAATTCTTTTTCATGATCGTTCATACCTTCCCAGCATTCTGCAAAGTTATCCATGATATTATCAAATTCATTTGAATCATCTAAGCCTATATCAACGATTCCAAGCACTGTAGGCTTTAAGTCCATAATGACAACATACCGAAGCAACAGTGTTTCGTTTCCACTTGTTACTATCACACGATAAATATCGTTTGCTTTATATCCTCTTTTTACATAAATGTCTAAGATTGCACGTTTAATCAAATCTTCTTCTTTCCAAATTCCGCTTACACTAAAAGCACTCACTCTTTTATCATCATTTAACGTAAAAATTCTAATAATCATTTCATCTTTCATTTTTCATTTCTCCTTTTATTAACTTATCCAATTTTTCTTGTATTTCTTTCATCGCAATATATTCGTCAAGAGTCTCATTAAATTTGTGGTAGATATTCAGAAGATTTTCCAAAGCATTTTTTGCATCTTTTGCATCCTTTAAATCTTTTGATTCACTGACTAAATCTTTAATGTCATCTAATCCAATATCTATGACACCCATAACCACTGGTTTGTAATCGTCAATATTGACGTATCGCAGCAGCATTTTTTCACCGGACGTAATCACCACACGGTAATAGCCGTTTACATCATCGCCCATTTTTTTCGCAATCTCAAATATCGCCCTTTTAATCAAGTCTTTCTCTTGCCAAATTCCGCTTACGCTGAACGTGCAAACTTCATTATCATTGTCCATAATTGTTATTTTTACCAAAATCTTATCTTCCATTTTTCATTTCTCCTTTTATGTTACCGACCAAGCAAAAAAGAACATAAAAATAGTGGCAGACTCGAAAGTGCCACAAACCATTTCTTTTTTTGTTGGTTGTTTATTAACTAATACTTCGCAGAAGTGTTAGTATAGATATTTGCCCGATTTCTTGATAGCAAAATTTCAGTGAGTGGCAAATATCGTCTATTGTCTATACTAACGTATAGCCAATGTATTAGTGATATATATATTTTTATTTATATATCCAGTTTATATTTTTAAATATATTTTTTATCTTTAAATTCTCTTTTAACGAAATGCGATTTTTAGAACCTCTGAAATACGATAACCAACGTACTTTCAGCGATTTCTAAAACAAGGTTTTGGGAAATTACTTTTCCCAAAAAATTTTATTTACTTTTCATTCAGCCAGGATTTCAACAGATTCCTCATTCTTGTGCAAGGAATATAGATCCAAATATCGCCGTCTTTTTCTCTAATCTTGCTTCTCCAAATCCACTGTAGCATCTCCGCTAATGCGTAGTTATCAGCATCCATAACGATACCATGTTGTGCAAAAAACTGTGATACCCCAACGTGCGGAAAAACATTTAAAGCATAAATCAGATGATCTCTGTCCGAATAATCATTAGTTGCTCTGCAGTTACATGATACGAAAGCCTTTGCTGTCCCTTTTGCTTCAAGTTTTTTCTGGCTTTGCAAAAATGTTGTCCACATAATTTGATCGGCTTTGCATGGCTCTTTGTGTTGGATGTAATTATAAATCGCCTTTTTCAGTTTGGCGATTTTATCACTATTTCCTGAGCTAGTGAACCATGTAGAAGATAAAGCAGTTTTCTTTTGCGTGAATATCTCGTTCAAATCACTTTTTTCGTAAATATGAATACGTTCTTTGAACATAGATACATCCGGCTTTTTATATTCCACAAGCTCATATCTTCCATTATCGTGGCTTACTGACACTTTATCGTATTCAATGCCGGATAAATCGAAGTAATACTTTAAAATGCTGGCATCGAATAAATATGTCATGATATAAACTTTGTCGAATAATTCAAATATTTCCGGCGGATAACGCCACATAAGCAGCTTTTGATTTACATAGAAAAGGCTCTTATTCTTTGCAAGAATCTTAATCTTGTTATAGGATGTATCTAAGTCATCATCAATCCAATGTATAAATCCTTCTGAATCAATTTCAATGCTGTTATTCTTCAGCAGGTAATCAATGTCATTCTTGTGTGCCACTGTATACGGCTCAATGGCATTGATAGTTTCATCAAGGATAAGTGTATAATGCCCTTCCTTGATTGCTTCTTTGCATTCATCTGTGAGCTTTAAGAACAGTGCGTGAGTGCTTGCAATATCTTCTTCTGTTCTAAGCAGTTCCAAGAGATTCACAAGTTTCCCTCTGCCTTTTCCTTCGGCACACGGTGTCTTGAAGTCCCTATTGTAAACATTTTTCATTATTCTGGTCGTTTCATTTATAAATGGAGTTATGTACAAAAAGTTACTGTCTTGATCTTCATTCATGTGTTGGATTGACCAGCTCGTTTTTCCTGATCCCATAACGTCATCTATTACTATTATTCTTCCCATTTTCTTCTTCCTTTACATTAATCTAAAGTTGATAGTGGCGGTGTCACATCCTCAATATCAACACCGATCTTCCCCATAAATTCTTTTAGTTCCATTCTCTCGAATAAGTTAACCGATCTGTCATATCTTTCCTTGATTATCGGTGTAATTCTTTTTATTTCTTTCTCAGTAATTTCAACTTTCATTTTCCTTTTCCTCCCTGTGTATCATCAAATATGCGCAGCAAGTCTCAAAAGTAATCAAATATTCCCCCTTTAAGATCTCACGCAACTTCATTGCATATTGCTCACGAAGTCCCCCTGTACCATTTAAGAAGTTTCTCAGAGTAGTGCCAGGAATTCTGGCATACTTTGAAATCTTATTCATGCTTAAATCGTTATATTCCATGAACAACTTAACAAGTTCATCGAGTGGCGCATTATCAATATCAACGCCAAGTGCATCGCATATTTTATCAATACTCAGCAAAAAATCGCCTTGCAAAAAGCTATATGCTTTCTTCATTTTCTCGCCACTGATATTTCTTTTTCTCTCCATCCAGGATCTCAGTGTCTTTTCTTTTATGCCGGTTTTCCTTGCCATATATTTTATTGATAAATTATTGTGATACAAAAAGCATCGAATAATGTCTCTTATGTCAAATACATCTTCCATGTACATCCTCCTTTTGTTTATTTTATCCTACCGTTTGTGTGTAAAATTTAGCTTTTAAAAAAAGGCAGCCGAAGCCGCCTAAATAAAGAAGAAAATGAAAGCATGAATCATCTACACTTAATAGGATTTTGTTTATTATATATCGTAAAATACATTCATTTCTAAAACCAAGGGGGAAGTAATAATCTTCCCCCGGCTATTAAAATGAACGTTCAGTTAATTCCGTATTGAGCAACCAGGTTTAACTGGCTGCTCGGTGGCTCTCTAAGATAATAAGGCGATATTCTCTTCCTTCATTATCCTCATAGTATAAAGTATGATGCATTCCTGGGCGAAATCCGTTAGCCCAGATTTCAACCGACCACACGAATCGGCTCAAATCAAGGTTAAATGCTGGTGGGGCAAATTACCCCACCTCTGATTCTCTTGTGGTAACACCGCACAATACGAATTGCAATACAAATGGCATAGAAAATAGCAAACATGGTGCGACTTAAAGAAACAATGAAAGAGACAGTCGCACGAATCTCACATAGATTGTGTGAGCATTTGGAGATGTTCAAAAATTTATATTTACTCCAAAAATGTAAATTTTTCAACATCTCTTTAAAAAGAGGGTGGCAAGAAATTTAGGGAAACTCGCCACCCTGCAAGTAGTATAGGCAAAAAAAGAATTGGAAAAGCTCATTGATGCGGATAAAGCATCATCTATAATCGCTCAATGAGTGAGTATAAATCATGTTTTATCTCTCTTTCCATAAGAGGTGGTACATCTCAAATACGATAACCACCGTGGTTACAGCGATTCTCAACCAAAAAATTTTCAAGCCATTTTATTATAACAAAATCCATGAAAATACTATAAATATAGCATTTGAGTCTATTTTAACTTTAAAATATAAAACGTCTTTACAAAAAATTATCCAAAAGAAAAAAGACTTGAATCATCAAGCCTTCTTTTCTATATATCTGCGATTTCTCACCCTTTTCAATTCTAGTGCATGGATCTTCTGGCATTTATCACATCTGCATTTACGTTTTTCGCTCGGTTTCTTTATGAATATCTCGTCACAATCAATGCACTTTACTTTTTTAGCTTCTTTCGGTTTATATGCCCGGCACTCTTCACATTGCGTTAAGTTATTCTGTTTGTTTTGCCGGAACAATCTTCCGCACTTCTTACATGTTCCGATTTTCGCACCATTCAATCTTTCATAATGTAAATATAAGTGGTCATAATCTGTTATCGTTTCGATAACCTCACTATCTTCATCGGCAATCATTACAAATATTTGATTTCTTTCAGATATAGTTATATATCCATTCTCTTTTAAATAATCTCTATAGTTACTTTTGCTTGCTTGGTTGCCTCGATGAACCTTTACATTCGCAAGTTTTCTGATCTTGGCATCTTCTAGCTCCACACGGTATGGCTTTGCGAAATCTTCTTTTCTTCTTCTTTGCCTTACGATATTTCTATATTTCGCTAGAATTAACATCGTAAACATCAATCTTTCAATTTCTTCATTCCCAATCTCTTTTATTCTGTTCCATTCTCCGGAAGTAATCGGAATCGGAAATTTGTACTGTATCTCTTCATCAACTGCTTTATTCACCGCATTATGGAAAGGCTCTGCATATTCCAGGAAGAACAAATCAATGTATACTTTATTTCTTCTCATATATTCTCCGATGTAATCAAACATTTTATTACTGATATTCTCATACATACTTCTCCCATTATCGGAAAGATTTTTTTCCTTTTCTCTAATGAATTTTCCGATCAGTTCCAGATTTCTTTCACTATATTCAAAATCCATCGTTTCGTACATCACCTGAGCTTCAATCATTTCATTCCAATTTATCACCTAAATTCAACTCCTATTCATACTACTTTTACTAACAGTTCATTATTAAATTATCAAGGTACGTTTAAGGTCATACTATGCCTTTTTCCTACTTCTATTATAATTTTGGGTGTCGAAATGAAATATTTAACAAAAATTTAACATTTAGGCTCGTAACCCCTATGGTTATCGTATTCTTTCATGAGAAAAATATTAAGAAATTGTTAACTTCGCCATTTGACACAACTTGTTACTTATTAACAAACTTTTTTTGTAAAAATATACATTATGTACAAAATTTTTGTCCGAATTCTCTTTATTTGTATGATTGCACAAATAATCAGTTCAATCATTTGCTTTTTTCGACATGAAATAAAACTAAAATTTTATTTACTTTTTCGGCAGCCAAAAGAGAAAAAGGTGGCAATGCCACCCTAATCTCTATTGAATACATCTTTTCAACACATGTTCTTTGAGTTTTTCGACATCATATGATGTTAATTCATCCATACAGTAATTGAGTGCTACATTATCCGTATGTTTCCGGATCTCTTCTTGCCACATTGAGCTATCATCCTGTATCTTATAATATACTTTCTCATATGCTCTATTTTTCTCTGTGATAAGGTCATGGATAATCTCTTTAATGTACGAATCAAACTTGTTGTCTGACAGTATTTCAAGAATTTTCCAGGCATCAAACGTTGCACTCTTGTAGCGTTCACTACACGGATTGAAAATATCATTGTTGATTTCATCTGCAGTGTAGCGAATATGCCACCCTGTCATTTCAACAATCAACTTACTTGTGATTTTCTCATTGTCCGGATCTGAAATTTTATCGAACAGCCCCAAAATAATGTTTTCGGCACTGCTAAAGTTTTCTATTCCAATTCTTTCCAGATATTCTAATGTGTTTTTGTCAAGTTTTGGTGTCATTTTTTCTTTCCTTTCCGGCTATCATGCCTTTTTCCGCATTGCCATCAGCATTTCACGGTTGGAAAGTTTCTTTTTTTCGTTGGCTGCCTTTTCAATCGGCTTAACCGTCTTAACAACTCCGAAATCAAGCGTTGGAAGAGCGGCAGCTTTTGCGTTTTCCACGTTTCTCTGTCGTTCTTTCTGCCCTTCAACGGCAAGATTACCAAGCCTTGATACATGATCCACCGGGAAACTCATGCCGGAAACGGCAATCAAAGTGCATTTTCCGCCCCATCCCTCTGAAATATTCAAAGGTTTTCCGACTTCTGCCACCAATTCATTGATGTCAATGTCGTTTCTGCCACTATGAATGATACCGATATTGCCGCACACCTTGTCATTTTGAAGCGGTGCAAAAATGTTTCCCTCACGGATCTTTGTTATTCCATCCTTACAGAGTGAAATAATCATGTTCCCTGGTTCTTTTAGCATCTCCATACGCTCCGATTCATCAAAGTTGTTTGGTTCTCCCCATGAATCATCAGTAAGAAACGCATCCAACATAGAAAGAAAGCTCTTGTTGATCCACCGCAGATCACCATTGTCGGATTTATTATTGTCCAGCACGAACGTTGCGCCCATTCCGTCAAGCTCCATAAGCTCTGTGATAGCCTGATATGCGTTCATATGCTTGTTGATTGATTCATTTTCTGCTGGAAGAACAGGCACGGTGCAAATAATCTTGTCATTTTCGTATTCGCCCTGAAGCCACTCTGCCACGATAGTTGATAAACCGCTGCCAGTGCTGCCACCAGTCGCATAAATTATAAAGATAATCTTCTGTTTTATGGTGCAAAGTGCGTCAACAAATTCAGAATTTTCCTGTAAACATTCCATTGCTCTGTCACGATGACCGCCGAAACCGTCAAATCCTTCCAATTTATAAATGCCTTTGATGTTTCCCAAGACTTTTAAATCCTGTTCGCTTCCATTTGCAAAGATTGTTTCATAGCCGATGTCGGCAAATTGCTTTGCAATCTTACATCCGCAGTTACCTAAACCGATGATAAGTGTGTTTTTCTTCAATTCCATACTTTCTTATTCTCCTTTTAATAAATCTTTTCCTTTTTTGAGTAAATAAAATGTGTCGGCGTGATTGTCCGGAATGCCTTTTGCGATAAATCCGGCTTCTGTCATGCACTTTAAATGCCGATATATGGTCATTCTGTTTCTTGGATTTCCGAATCCGTCAAGTGCATTCATAAGGTCGGTAATCGTAAAGCCGGAAATAGAGCTATTTGCATCATTATTGTCTAATATCTGCAGCAAGATCACGCCTGTTCTATTGATCTTATATTCCATGCCTACCTCCTTAATATCTCGTTGTGGTTATATAATACACTATAATGATATATTTGTCAAGCACATAATGTTAACGTTATGTATATGTTATTATAATGTATTTTAAATTTGACATTGCACTGTTATTTTGATATAATCAGCATGTAAAACTATATTCTTTGGAGGTACTTATGCCACAACCAAATGAAAAAAATGCAACTAGACAGATCATCAAATCTTTTCTTGCTCAAAATGGCGTGACATTAAAAGAAGTTGTGGAAAAAATGAACGAACGCCACCCGGACGATCCAACAACGCCACAAAACATAACGAACAAGTTAGCCAGGGGAACAATTAAATTTTCGGAAGTGATGGAAATTGCAGATATACTTGATTACTCGGTGGGATTTATACCGAAACATGGAAAGTATTATGCACCTGAAAATAATCTCAGGCAGCTTGAAATGGTGGTAACTATTCCTAGTCCAAATTTTGGGGAAACAATTATCAGCGGAATTGATGCGCAAAAAGCCGCCGACTATATCAAGGAAAATATTGGAGAAGCATCAAAAGCAATGGAGATTTTGCTGCACAATGATGTGCGGTCAAGATTTGATGTTCAGATCAGTGTCACAAACAGAAATTAGGATAGCCGGAAAGCTGTCCTTTTTTCTTTCTTTGGTCGTAAAAAATGAGCGTAGCAAAAACTACGCTCATTAAATTCACAAATTTGGAGTTACTTATGATTTTATCGAAATGACTTGGAGTGCATCATACAATTAAAATCCCATATATAGAGGATTCAAAAATGCGCATTTATCATTTACACCGTCATAATACCACAGATTCGAGATATGTCAATAGATGAGACAACTCTATTTTTCAAATTTTTCTTTCAGCATCAAATACATTTCATAAAGCTCAGCGGTTTTATCAAAATCACTTTTCTCTTCTTTTTTATAATCTTCAAGTACCGCCTGGGATGGAGTAGTGATTGACTTCAAGCCTTCTTCTGTAGCATGGGTATATACGTTCTCTGTCGTTATGGCTTTATGCCCCATTGCCAATGCAGTGTTGACTACGTTTGCACCTTTTGCAGAGTTAGCTATACTATCTGCTGTATGCCGGAGGGAATGCAAACATAAACCTTTCTTCTGTCCAGTTTTCGTTAATCGCACATCACGATCAATACCCAGCTTGTCGCATAATTCCTTGAAACATACTTCCATTGATGAATTGCTACGCCGTTTTCCATTGCGGAAAGTCGGATATAATAAGTTTTCAGTATTGCATTTGCAATTCAGCTTTGTTTGCTCTTGCATATAAAGAACGCACTCTCTCGCCAAATCAGACATCATTACAAATCTGGACTCTTTATTCTTCGGTACTTTTACATATTCTTCAACGCCTTTATCGTGATTTTCGGAATCCTTAAAGCGAATTGAACGTGTTTCTACGATGTCTATGCGACCAGTTTCCAAATTTATGTTATCATTGCGTAAACTTGCAAATTCACTTGCTCTCATACCAGTTTCGAGAAGGAAAAGAACAACAACCGGATATTGCCCCATGTTATTTTTGTACGCATAATAAAACTTCTCAATATCTTCCGGCGTGAATACTTTCTTTTGATTTTTGAGTGAATCATCTTTCTGTTTGTCGTATTCGTCTGCAATGTCCCTATCTAATACAGCCTGTTCCGCATAGTTTTCTTTTAAAAGGCTTTGGTTCACTAGCCAATTACAGCAACGCACACATAATTGTCTTGGTAGTAAACAAGTCTTGTGAGATTTTACTTTTTGAATTTCGTCATAAAACTTCTGAAACTCTGAAGCATTGAGCATTTGAAGCTGATAGTTTGCAATCGGATAATCATAAAAATTGCGATTCATAGTGCGAACGTAGGAATGATAACCACTTGCAGTCAGTTTGCCTTTACATTCTTTGCTTTCAATGTACTCTGTCATATATGATCCGAATGTCCTCTTTTTATCAACCTTCTGATCCCTTCCTGACTCGAAAGCCTTTTCCCATTGCTCAACTGCAAGTTTGCAATTTTCGATTGCTTCTAGCTCTGTTTCTGCCACTCGTTTAAACCGCTTTGGCTTTCCTGTCTTGGGATTCAGATATTTTGATTGAATTAGGCATTCCCACTTGCCTGTTTTTGGATCAAGGCGTGTGCTGCCTTCTCCGTTTGCCGTTCTTCTCATGTATGAAACCTCCATAAATAACTATCACTTATCCTTACTATCACTTTTTGAAAAGTGATAATAGAGTAAAGTGATATAGTGATATTCAAAGTGATATTTCATACATTATAAAACACCCCCAAACACTTTACAATTAGGAATATTGACTAATTATCAAAGCATTTGAGGGTGTTTTGTTACGTTTTATTGTTTATTTTTCACAAGATATGCTTGTTATTTGTAATTTACGATATCGCCGAACTCTGGTTTCAGAGATGCACCGCCTACAAGACCGCCATCGATATCTGCCTGAGCAAATAACTCCGGAGCTGTCTTTGCATTTACGGAGCCGCCGTACTGGATACGGATAGCTGCTGCAGTTGCCTCGTCATAAATCTCAGCAATGCATGCACGGATGCCTGCGCAAACTTCCTGAGCCTGCTCAGTTGTAGCGGTTTTTCCGGTTCCGATAGCCCAGATCGGCTCGTAAGCGATAACTGCTTCCTTAGCCTGATCTGCTGTTACGCCCTGGAATCCAACCTTAACCTGCTGGCGGATGAAGTCCATTGTCACGCCCTGCTCTCTCTGAGTCAGAGTCTCGCCGCAGCACATGATCGGGGTGATACCGTGCTCGAAAGCTTTCAGCATTTTCTTGTTTACTGTTTCGCTTGTCTCTGCAAAGTATTCTCTTCTCTCAGAATGTCCCAGAACAACATATTTTACGCCTACATCGGTAAGCATAGCCGGGGAGATTTCTCCTGTGTATGCGCCTTTTTCCTCGAAGTACATATTCTCTGCACCTACCTGGATGTTGGAGCCTTTTGCAGCCTCAACTACAGGGATAATGTCGATAGCCGGTACGCAGAATACTACATCTACATCGTCGTTTGCTACTAATGGTTTTAAGGTTTCTACTAATTTAACTGCTTCGCTTGGTGTCATGTTCATTTTCCAGTTACCAGCGATAATTTTCTTTCTTGCCATTTTTATATTCTCCTCTGATTTTTGTGGGTAAGGAAGTTCGATTCACGTTTTGCAAACCGAACGTGTTCATCCCTCAACTAACCTCGCACTCGCTATGCTCCTGCTCAGTAAGGTTCGGGATTGGCCTCGCACTAAACTCAAACTTCGCGTTCCGCTCGTTTTCGTTAAGTTGCTTTCGGCCTACTTATCATTAGCTGCAGCTACGCCCGGAAGTTCTTTGCCTTCCAGGAATTCCAGGGATGCGCCGCCACCGGTGGAGATGTGGCTCATCTTGTCGCCGTAGCCAAGGATGTTTACTGCTGCTGCAGAGTCGCCGCCGCCGATGATGGTAGTAGCATCTGTGTCAGCGAGTGCTTTTGCAACTGCCTCTGTACCATGAGCAAAGTTCGGCATTTCGAAGCAGCCCATCGGTCCATTCCAAACAACGGTCTTTGCGTCTTTAACAGCGTCAGCAAAGATTTTCTCGGTTTCCGGTCCGATATCAAGGCCTTCCCAGCCATCCGGAATATCGCCGGTAGGAACGATCTGCATATTGCAGTCATTGTCAAATTTGTCACCGATCTTGTTATCAACAGGAAGAAGAAGTTTTACGCCCTTCTCCTCTGCCTTCTTCACCATGTCGAGGGAATACTGAAGGTAATCATCCTCGCAGAGAGAATTTCCGATCTTTCCGCCCTGTGCCTTTGTGAAGGTATAGGACATACCGCCGCCGATGATCAGCACATCAACCTTGTCCAGAAGATTGTTGATAACGGAAATCTTGCTGGAAACCTTAGCGCCGCCAAGGATGGCAACAAACGGTCTCTCCGGATTGTTTACTGCGTTTCCTAAGAAATCGATCTCTTTCTGCATCAGATATCCAACTGCTGCAGTGTCAACGAACTGGGTAACACCAACGTTGGAGCAGTGTGCTCTGTGAGCAGTACCGAATGCGTCATTTACAAATACGTCGCACAGGGAAGCCAGCTCTTTGCTGAATGCCTCTCCGTTCTTTGTCTCTTCTGCACGGTAACGGGTATTCTCAAGAAGGATCACATCACCGTCATTCATAGCTTCAACAGCAGCCTTTGCATTTGGTCCTACAACTTCAGGATCAGCAGCAAATTTTACTTCCTGGCCCAGTAATTCACTGAGGCGTTTTGCAACAGGTGCAAGAGATAATTCCGGCTTCGGCTCTCCCTTAGGTTTTCCTAAATGGGAGCAAAGGATAATTTTTCCGCCGTCAGCGATTAATTTTTTAATAGTAGGAAGAGCAGCAACCAGACGGTTCTCATCTGTGATCTTTCCATCCTGAAGAGGTACGTTAAAGTCACATCTTACAAGGACTTTTTTGCCTTTTACGTTGATATCATCAACAGATTTCTTATTCAGCATTGTTATATCTCCTTAATAAATATTAAAATAGGGCCCGGTCCTTTACAGACCGGACCCTCCATTGGTTACCGTTTATCTTATTCGCTAAGCAGTTTGCCAAAGTGTTTGATTGTACGAACCATCTGGCTTGTGTAGGAGTTCTCGTTATCATACCAGGAAACTACCTGTACCTCAGTTGTGCCGTTCTCAAGCGGCAGAACCATTGTCTGGGTAGCATCAAACAGAGAACCAAATCTCATACCAACGATATCGCTGGATACGATCTCATCTTCGTTGTAACCGAAGGACTCGTTGGAAGCTGCTTTCATAGCTGCGTTGATCTGCTCTTTTGTTACGTTTCCTTCAACAACTGCTGTTAAGATAGTTGTGGAACCTGTTGGGGTAGGAACACGCTGTGCGGAACCGATCAGTTTGCCGTTCAGTTCAGGAATAACAAGGCCGATAGCTTTTGCAGCACCTGTGCTGTTCGGAACGATGTTTACTGCTGCTGCACGGGATCTTCTCAGATCGCCTTTTCTCTGCGGTCCGTCAAGTGTCATCTGATCGCCTGTGTAAGCGTGGATGGTGCACATGATACCGGATTTGATCGGAGCAAGATCATTTAATGCTTTAGCCATTGGAGCTAAGCAGTTTGTTGTACAGGAAGCTGCGGAAATGATGTGGTCCTCTTTTGTAAGAGTGTCATGGTTTACATTGTAAACGATGGTCTTAAGATCGTTTCCAGCCGGAGCGGAAATGATAACGTGTTTAGCGCCAGCATCGATATGAGCCTGAGCTTTTGCTTTGGAGGTGTAGAATCCGGTGCACTCCAGAACTACGTCTACGCCAAGCTCTCCCCAAGGAAGCTCTGCAGCGCTTGCTTTTGCATAGATTTTGATTTCTTTGCCATCTACGATGATGGAATCCTCGGTAGCGGATACGGTATCGCAAAGAGCGTATCTGCCCTGAGTGGAGTCATATTTTAATAAGTGAGCCAGCATTTTCGGGGAAGTTAAGTCGTTGATAGCTACGATCTCAAATCCCTCTGCGCCGAACATCTGACGGAATGCAAGACGACCGATACGTCCAAATCCATTAATTGCAACTTTTACTGCCATGATAAATTCCTCCTATGAATTAAATGGTAAATATTATGACGCTTCTTAAGTTTGTTAAAGAAACATCAGCCTATAAGGTATTGTACCTAATTCCTAACCAAAATTCAAGACTATTTTAGAAAAAACATTGCAAAATCACCACAAATGTCTCCATGGCATGGTATAATATGTCCGAATATGTCACGAAAGGACTTTTATCATGGAACATACAATTTTATGGGACTGCCACATGCACTCCTCTTTTTCTGCGGATTCCCCCACTCCCATGGAGGAAATGATCAAAAAGGCCATTGACTGCGGTCTTCAGGGAATCTGCTTTACCGAACACTGGGACCCGGATTATCCCGAAACTCCCGACAATATCGAATTTTCTCTGGATACGACCGCATATATGGAACAGCTTTTCAGGCTTAAGGAAGCTTACGCTTCCAGGATACAAATACGTTTCGGCATTGAACTGGGTCTTCAGACGCACCTTGGTACAAAATACAGCCGGTTTCTGAGAGAATATCCCTTCGATTTTGTCATCGGTTCCTCCCATATCGTACATGGCTTTGACCCCTATTATCCCGGCTTTTTCGAAAACCGCAGGGAAAATCTCTGTTATATGGAATACTTCGAATCCATACTGGAAAACCTGGCCTGCTTTGACGAAATGGATGTCTACGGGCATTTGGACTATGTAGTACGCTACGGTCCTGATAAAAACCGCTTTTATTCCTATGGCAGATACCAGGACATCCTTGATGAGATTCTCCGGACGCTGATAAAAAAAGGAGTCGGCATTGAGCTGAATACAGGAGGATACCATTACGGCCTGGGCGAGCCAAATCCATGTCTCGGAGTCATCCGCCGCTATCGCCAGCTCGGAGGCGAGATCATTACCATTGGAGCAGATGCCCACACCCCGGATAAAATTGCCTTTGCCTTTGACAAGGCCGCTGCCGTATTAAAGGAATGCGGCTTTGACCATTATACGGTTTTCCGAAACCGCAAGCCCGAATTCTGCAAAATATAGCCAGACAAAAACCGCCTGTCACCTCATCTCCCATTTAGGTACTGAAGTGCAGGCGGTTTTTTATGCGGTTATTTCATCATTTTATCAAGAAATGCCATAAACCAGTTCTTTGACTGTCCATCCAGAGATCTCTTATACAGCTTGCGGATCCATTCCGTTATCACGTCTATGAGAATCGGAGAGAATGTCATGAGCAAAAATACCAGGATGATCATTCCAAATTCCAATGCTCCAAGCGTAAGGAGCTTCTGCAGGATCACGGCTGCAAGGAAGAAAATACACTGCATACTGTAAATGATCACCTTGCGGTACCGATTCAGCGGAGCATACACCGTCTTCAGCGCAGCCATATAGTTCCATCCGGTTACAAGAACGCACGCGGTATTCAGCATGTCATTGGAGTGATACACGTTCTGACAGACCAGCATAATGGTAAATACACAGCCCGTGATCGTTACGGCTGCCGGAAAGGCATTCATAAACACATGGCGCAGGAAGGTATGGTCGATTTTCGTATAATTGTTTTCCTGTGCCAGGAGGAAAGTGGGGATTCCCACCGCACACGTACTGATCAATGACATCTGAATGGGTTCAAAGGGATATGCTTCCCCCACAAAAATGGTGATCAGCGCCAGCAGCACGGAAAAGATCGTCTTGATCAAAAACATGGAAGCTGCGGTACGGATATTGTTTACTACCCGACGGCCCTGATTCACAATATGAGGCATTGCTGCAAAATTGGAATCCAGCAGTACCACATTTGCGATATTTTTCGCCGCATCGCTTCCCTCTGCCATGGCAATGCTGCAGTCTGCTTCCTTTAAAGCAAGAACATCATTGACACCGTCTCCCGTCATGGCAACCGTATGTCCCTGAGCCTTTAGCGCCAGCACCATGGCCTTTTTCTGCTGAGGCGTCACCCGCCCGAAAACACTGTACTCCGCCACTGCCGCATCCATCTCGTCCTGTGTGATGATCGTCGTTGCATCAATATATTTATCTGCGTTTTTCAGTCCTGCTTTTTTTGCAATGGCAGAAACGGTTACCGGATCGTCTCCGGAGATCACCTTCAGATCAACTCCCTGTTTTCCAAAGAACTCCAGAGTTTCAGGCGCTTCCTGACGGATGACATCTGTCAGGAGCAAAAGCGCAACCGGTTCAAGCCCTTTCGGAAGCTCCGGTCCATCACTTTCCATTTCGCTGTGCGCGAGCACCAGCACCCTCAGTCCCTGTCCTGCGTATTTGCCGCACTGGGCAGTCAGAACCTCGTTTCCTTCCGGAAAAAGGAATTGTGCTGCTCCCATCAGATAGGTTCCGTGATTTTGGAAGGAGGCACCGCTGTATTTTCTGTCAGAGGAAAACGGAATGACCGTACCCGCTGTCATGTCCCTTCTCGCCCGGAACCGTTTGTGCAGGGCATCAATCGTGGCATTCTGATCCTTCAGCACTGCCATCAGGTTTCCCATAATGCGCTCAATCTCCTCCATGGCTGCCGGATCAGAAACATCCCCGGAAATCTCTTCTCCGCTCTCAGCATCCGCTTCTTCCGTAACCGCCAGCGCATTCTCTGTGCCTTGCTGACAGACATCTACATACGGCACAACCTGCTCCACACACATGGAGCCTTCTGTGATCGTACCTGTCTTGTCCAGGCAAAGGGTATCCACCCTGGCAAGCGTTTCAATACAGTACAGCTCCTGTACAAGTGTTTTTTTCCGTGCCAGAGCCAACGCTCCAAGGGTCAGTGCAACGCTAGTCAGCAGCACCAGCCCCTCCGGAATCATACCGAGCACTGCTGCCACAGTGTTTACAACAGAATCCTTAACATTATCTCCTACGATGTAATACTGTTTGTAAAACAAAAGCATTCCCAACGGAACAATAATGATACTGATTACCTTTAAGATCGCATTCAGGGAATTTCTCAGCTCTGAGTTATGACGTTTAAATTCCTTTGCCTCGCTGGTGATCTTGGAAGCATAATTATCCTTTCCCACATGAATGACCTGACAGCAGGCTTCTCCCGCTGTCACAAAGCTTCCGGAGAAAAGTTCATCTCCCACAGATTTTGCCAGATTATCCGCTTCACCTGTAAGCAGAGATTCATTGACCTCAAGGCTTCCTTCAAGAATCTTGCAGTCCGCCGGAATCTGCTCGCCTGTTTTCAGACAGATCAGATCATCCAGCACCAACTTTTCTGTGGAAATGCTCCACTTCTTTCCCTCACGGAGAACCACGGCTTTAGATTCTGTCAGGATCGCCAGCTTATCGATCGTCTTTTTCGCCCGTATTTCCTGAATGATTCCAATAACAGTATTGATGAGCACGATTCCTACAAACATGGAATTCTTGTAGGAGCCGACCAGCAATACCATCACCATCAGGACCACGTTCAAAAAGTTAAAAAACGTCAGCGTATTTTCCCTGATGATCTCCTTGTACGTCCTTGTGTTGGGATTCTCGTTGAGATTTATTTTTCCCTCTTCAATCCTTTCCTGTACCTGCTCATTTGTAAGTCCTGTCATCGTTTTTTCCTTCACCACACAATCATTCTTTTATCCGGCACACTCTAATCCTTTAATGCAGCGTCAATGATCCCACCGCCGGCCACATAGCCATCCTGATAAAAGACCACTGCCTGTCCTGGTGTGATCGCCCTCTGGGGCTCCTCAAACCTCACTATCAGCTCATCCTCGCCGGTCTTCTCGATCACTGCCGGAGCACCTTTATGATTATAACGGATTTTTGCAAAAACCTTCATACCGCTCTCAAATTCCGGCACAGACACAGGATTCAGTTTGCTGCATTTTAGTGCAGGTGCAAACACATCTCCTCCGTCTCCGATCACTACCTCATTTGTCTCCGGACGTATTTCCGTGACAAATACAGGACGGCCCATTGCCAGATTCAAACCTTTCCTCTGTCCGATGGTGTAATGGATAATGCCCTTATGCTGTCCCAAAATCTCACCGGAGGTGCTTACATAGTTTCCCACTGAAATTTTCTCATCCGTGTTTCGCGCTATGAAGCCTGCGTAATCCTGATCCGGGATAAAACAGATCTCCATGCTGTCCGGTTTTTCCGCAACCGGGATACCGTATTCGGATGCCATGCGGCGTATCTCCGTTTTTGTATATGCCCCAAGCGGCATCACAGTACGGGAAAGCTGCTCCTGGGTAAGCCCGTATAAAGCATAGGTCTGGTCTTTTGCAGCGGTAGCGGAGCATTTCAGAGAATACCTGCCGCCTGCAAGCCGTTCTACCCCGGCATAATGTCCCGTGGCAATCAGCCTGGCTCCAAGCTTCTCTCCCTGCTCCATCATTGCTTTCCATTTAATATAACGATTGCAAACCACACAAGGATTCGGTGTTCTGCCTGAAAAATATTCTTTTATGAAATAATCGATGACATTTTCTTTGAATTGCGGGCAGAAATCCACCGTGTAATGGGGAATCCCCAGATAATCCGCCACCTTCTTTGCGTCCTCCACGATTTTCGAACCGCTTCCGTTTGCTTCCTCCGAAAGCTGTTCTTCCCGAAAATTTATCATGGTAACGCCAATGACATCATACCCCTGCTGCTTCAAAAGACAGGCGGCCACCGAAGAATCAACGCCGCCGGACAGGCCCACAATGATTTTATCTTTATTCATCAATACTCTTCTTCTTCCTCTTCCTCTCCTTCATGGATATCGGACTTCGGTTTTTCAAGACCTTCGATTACAATGTGATGCTTTTCCGCATAATCCCACAGAGCTGCATGAATGGCTTCCTCTGCAAGCAGGGAACAGTGTACCTTAACAGGCGGAAGTCCGTCCAGAGCTTCCATGACTGCCTTGTTGGTCACCTGCATTGCCTCCTCGATGGTTTTGCCTTTTACCAGCTCTGTAGCCATGCTGCTGGTTGCAACGGCTGCGCCGCAGCCAAAGGTCTTAAATTTACAATCCTTGATAATATGTGTCTCATCATCGATATCCAGGAATATTCTCATAATGTCGCCGCACTTTGCGTTTCCGACAGTTCCTACGCCGCTTGCGTCCTCAATCTCTCCCACATTACGTGGATTCTGGAAATGGTCCATTACTTTATCACTATACATATTTTTTTCCTCCTGACAAGTGTTTTTTTATTCTACTCGCTCTACAGCTCAGTTATTTTTTTTTCTTTAAGAAATCCTCATACAGCGGTGACATGCTTCTTAAGTTTGCCACAATGCTTTTCAGCTTATCAACTACAAAATCCGCATCCTCCATGGTAGTTTCCTCGCTTAAGGTCATGCGCAGGGAACCGTGGGCGATCTCATGAGGCAGGCCGATGGCCAGAAGCACATGAGACGGGTCAAGTGAGCCTGATGTGCAGGCGGAACCGCTGGATGCGCAGATCCCGTAGCTGTCCAGCATCAGCAGCATAGACTCGCCTTCTACAAACTGGAAGCTGACATTTACGTTGTTCGGCAGACGTTTTGTGCGGTCCCCGTTCAGCTTCACATACGGAATCTCTTCCATGATCCTGCTGATCATATGATCGCGGACCTTTCTCTCTTTTTCTGTACGCTCTACCATCGTGCCGGCTGCACGCTGGGCTGCAGCGCCGTAGCCCACAATACCAGGTACGTTTTCTGTTCCGGCGCGGCGTTTTCTCTCCTGTGCCCCGCCGTGTACAAAGGAACGGATCTTAACACCCTTACGGATATACAAAAAGCCGATTCCCTTGGGTCCGTTTAATTTATGACCACTGGAGCTCAACATGTCGATTCCCATTTCATCTACATTGATGGGCACCTGTCCAAATGCCTGCACCGCATCGGTATGAAACAGGATGCCATGCTCTCTGGCAATGGCACCGATCTCCTTGATCGGCTCGATGGTGCCAATCTCATTATTGGCAAACATAATGGAAATTAAAATGGTTTCCGGGGTAATTGCTTTTTCCAGCTCATCCAGCTTCACAATACCATTTTCATCCACATCGAGATACGTGATTTTTGCTCCCCGCTCCTTCTCCAGATATTCGCAGGTATGCAGGATGGCATGGTGCTCGATCTTTGTGGTGATAATGTGGTTTCCTTTTGCCTTATATGCTTCAAACGCAGCCTTTAACGCCCAGTTATCCGCCTCAGAGCCTCCTGCTGTAAAATAGATCTCTTCCTTTTTTGCCCCAAGCACCTGTGCGATCTGCTCGCGCGCCTTTGTAACAGCTTCCTTGCTCTTTCCGGCAAAATCATAGACGCTGGAAGGATTTCCGTAAAGCTCAGTAAAGTACGGCAGCATTGCCTCCACTACCTCGGGTGCTGTCTTTGTAGTTGCTGCGTTATCCAGATATATCATCTTTCCCATTTTTTGGTCCTCCTATTTATGATTACAGCTGCTGTCTCGCGGGTGGACATCCCGCTTCACTGCAGTCTTTGTTTTCCTTTTTTACCCTGCGGCTTTCCTCTATCAGCTCGCTGAGCATCATGCTGTCCACTGCCTTTGTGATACTGTCATTGATACGTTTCCAGACATATTTTGCCACACAGATATCTTCTCCCTGGCACTTTCCCTCCGCTTCGTTTCCCGGGCATTCCACAGCTTCCAGACTGCCCTCCAGGACACGCAGGATATCTCCCACGGAAATCTCCTGAGCTGGTCTGCCAAGGCGGTAACCACCGCAGGCACCCCGGCTGCTTTTCACAAATCCGGCTTTTTTTAACAAAGCCATAAGCTGCTCCAGGTATCCCACGGAAATCTCCTGTCTTGTCGCGATACTCTGAAGAGACACGGATTCCTTTTCACTGTATAAACCTAAATCTATCAACGCACGAAGACCATATCTCGCTCTTGTTGAGAGTTTCATTCATCCCCTTCTTTCCAATTCCCAGTATTTTACTTGGATTTCAGGTTCACTTTACCAGATAATAGTAGTTCTGTCAAGGCAGTATTTTGCATATACTGACAAAAAAGGTACGGAATAGGTTGCTATGTCAAAAAAACGTTTTTTACAGGGAACTCTTATTCTCACCTGCGCCGGACTTCTGACCAGATTTATGGGCTTCTTTTATAGAATATTCCTCTCCCATGCTATTGGTGCGCAGGGTATTGGAGTTTATCAGCTTGCAATGCCCCTGCAGGGGCTGGTCATGGCGCTTGCCGCTGTGGGAATGCAGGCCGCCATCTCCAGACTCTGTGCCTCCCGTATGGCCTTAGGACAACAAAAAGAGGCACGGGATTATTTTCTGCTGGGTACAGGTACGGCTGTACTTTTCTCCGTTGTCCTGTCCTTTGTCATTTACAAAAACAGTGGCTTTTTTGCTTCGCAGATTTTAAAGGAGCCGCGCACCCAGCCGCTTATCAGGATCTTATCTTTCAGCTTTCCCCTGACAGCCCTTCATTCCTGTATTAACAGCTACTATTATTCCCAAAAACAGACGGCTCTTCCTTCCGGCATCCAGCTCCTTGAACAGGCGGCACGCATAGGCGGCAGCTATGTGATCTACCTTGTCTTTCTATCCGAAGGCAGAGAGATCACCTCCGTGATCGCTGCGGGCGGCGCCCTGTTCAGTGAGATCATCGCCTCCATTGTCTCTCTCATTGCCGTAGGCGCGGACTTCCGAAAGCATCACTACAGCTTAAAAAAAATCAGCAGCCCGCTGGGCAGTCTCAAGAGTATGGTGGAAATGGCAGTCCCCCATTCCATGAACCGGCTCCTGCTCACTTTGCTCCACAGTATGGAGGTGGTGCTCATTCCGCAGAGACTTTTGCTTTCAGGACTCGGCAGCGAGGAAGCACTTGCAATTTACGGTGTCTTTACAGGCATGGCTTTGCCTCTTATCCTGTTTCCTTCCACCATCACCAATTCCGCCTCCCTGATGCTGATGCCCTCCGTAGCTGAACTGCAGGCTCTTGGTTACAAAAAACGGATCGATTATGTTATAAACCGTACCTGCCGCTGCTGCTTTCTGCTGGGTGCCGGATGCTCCCTGTGTTTCTTTTTCTTCGGCATGCCAATGGGTATCCTGCTGTTTGGAAGTCCCACTGCCGGGACATATATCAAAGCCCTGGCATTTTTCTGCCCCTTTTTCTATATGAACACGGCCCTGACCAGCATTCTGAACGGACTCGGAAAGCCAAACACCTGTCTGATCCACAGTGTGATCGGTGTCAGTCTCCGGATCGGTTTTGTATTATTTGCAATTCCAGCCCTTGGTATCCGGGGATATTTTTACGGAATGCTGCTCTCCGAACTGCTGCTGTCTGTTTTGCATCTTCATGCCCTGACTGCCATGAAGAAGTAACGGTTTCCGTGAAAAGGCCGGGAAAAAGCCACAATTTTTCTATCGACAATTCCTGAAGAATGGATTATAATACTAGGTTGAAAGTGAACTGCAAAGGAGAAAGAAGCATGGGATTCGAATTTATTAAAAAGTTACCGACACCCGAAGAAATCCGCAACCAATATCCCATTGATGCAAAGATCAAAGCGCTCAAAGAGAAACGCGACCAGGAAATCTGCGACGTATTCACAGGAAAATCCGATAAATTCCTGGCTATTATCGGCCCCTGTTCTGCAGATAATGAGGATGCCGTATGCGATTATCTTTTAAGACTTCGGAAAGTCCAGGAAAAAATTGCTGATAAAGTCATTATCATTCCGAGAGTTTATACAAACAAACCACGTACTACAGGAGAGGGCTATAAGGGAATGGTCCACCAGCCGGACCCGGAGAAAAAGCCTAACATGCTGGCAGGTTTGGTTGCGATCCGCAAAATGCACATCCGTGCCATTGAGGAGAGCGAATTCACCTGTGCTGATGAGATGCTTTACCCGGAAAACTGGCGTTATCTGTCCGATATCCTGTCCTATGTAGCAGTAGGGGCACGTTCTGTTGAGGATCAGCAGCACCGTCTGACTGTCAGCGGCATGGATGTCCCGGCTGGTATGAAAAACCCTACCAGCGGTGATTTCAGCGTAATGTTAAACTCTGTTGTGGCAGCCCAGGGCGGACACCGTTTCATTTACCGCGGCTGGGAGGTGGAGACTTCCGGAAATGAACTGGCCCACACCATTCTCCGTGGCGCTGTGAATAAACATGGAGAGGCGATTCCAAACTATCATTACGAGGATTTACGTCTTCTGTACGAGAAATACGCTGCCAAGAACCTGAAGAATATGGCAACCATCGTGGATACCAACCATTCCAACTCCAACAAGCAGTATGAACAGCAGATCCGCATCGCTAAGGAAGTGCTTCACAGCCGTCTTGTTGATCCTGATATCCACAGACTTGTAAAGGGTCTGATGATCGAGAGCTATATTGAGCCGGGGAACCAGAAGATCGGCTGCAACCACATCTACGGCAAATCTATTACCGATGCCTGCCTTGGATGGGCGGAATCCGAACAGCTTTTGTATACAATTGCTGAGTTATGCTAAAAAGTATGTGTCACAACACACACTTGTGGCCGAAGCTCCGTTATGTCGGCACACTAAATAAGAGGCTGCCATTGGACAGCCTCTTCTCTTTCTTTTAAAACTTCTTTAGTTTTCCCTGTTTTTCCGCTTCGGAAAGCAATTCCCCTATTTTTCTGTTGTAGGAGCCCATCGTCACTCCTGCATTCACTACCGTTTTACATTCTCTCATAGTCTGAATAGCCATGGAAAAGGCTTCATCGCTGATCTCACAAAATGGCTCTTCCTCGATGACGCGAACAGCCAGAAGCCTTGCAAGCTGGTAATCTACATCATTCCTATAAAGAATTCCCGCCGCAAAGGGTACATTTTCCTTCTGAAGGTGCCGGAATACCGGAATTCCCTTTCCGCAGGAGGAAATCACAAATACCTCCGGCTTTCCTTCCGGCCGCGGCAGCTCCAGACTTCCAAACAGGGGATCAAAATATCCGTTGTCAATGTCATACAGGTTTCGGATAATATCCTCCTTGAAAATCTCCTCCGGCACTCCATAATGAGCGATCCGGTCGCCCTTGACACAGATGATCTTATCCGAAATTTTCTGTGCCAGGTCAATTTCGTGAAGAGACATAACCACAGTGATCTTTTTCTCCTTTGCCATGTTCCGGAGAATGGCAAGTAGTTCCAGCTTATGCCGGATATCCAAAAAGGAGGTAGGCTCATCCAATATGATAATCTCCGGCTCCTGGCAGATAGCCCTCGCCAACAGTACTCGCTGACGCTGTCCGTCACTGATGGCGTCAAACTCCCTGTGTCCCAGCTCCTGGGCATGGACAGCTTCCATGGCTTTCTCTACCTTTTCCTCATCCTCACGGCTCAGGATTCCCAGTCTTCCGGTATAAGGATACCTCCCGGTTGCCACAATATCATGGCAGGTCATAAGCTCCGGCTTCATCCGTTCCGTAAGCACAACCGCCATCTGCGTGGAAAGTGCCTTATTTGTAAGCTGGCTCATATCCTTTTTATCCAGGTATACGGTTCCCCTGATGGTTTTAAGCTGCCGGGTAATGCTTTTTAAAATTGTAGATTTTCCGGCACCGTTAGGTCCGATAAGAGTCACGATTTCGCCCTTTTCAATGCCAATACAGATGTCACGTATCAGTGCTTTTCCATTATATCCAACGGCAAGGTTATCCATTTGTACATAGCGATCCGCCATCTTTTATCTTCCTTTCTTCCGTTTCAGCATCATGATGATCACAATAGGTGCGCCGAAAACCGATGTAACCGTACTGATATTCAGCTCCATGGGGGCAAAGGCTGTCCGCGCGATCAGATCGCACAACATACAGAACACGGCCCCTCCCAGAAAAGTTCCCGGTATCACCACAAGAGGTCTTGAGCTATTCAGGCTTCTTTTTATCAAATAGGGGACCGCAATTCCCACAAAGGAAATAGGTCCTGCAAAAGCCGTGACACATGCGGATAAAATGCTGGAAAGCAGAATGAGCAGCACACGGAATACCTTAACATTTACTCCCATGCTTTGTGCGTATGCCTCCCCAAGCTGATAAGCGCCTATGGGCTTGGATAATAGGAAGGTCAGTGCAATGGTAATCCCCACTGTCACAAAAGCAATCTGCACATTGCTCCAGCTCATACCGGAAAAGCTTCCCTGGGACCACCCATGAAGGTTGACAATATCAGAATCCTCCGCAAAGGTCACAATAAAATCCGTAATTGCAGAGCAGATATACCCAATCATAGTTCCTGCCACCAACAGGGTTGCCATAGAATTCAGCTTCCGGGACATCATCAGGATAAATCCCGTGGAAATCAATGCACCGATAAAGGCTGCAATGATCAGGGAATAGGAGGAAACCACCTGAAACCTTTCCAGAAAATAGATCATAGTAAGAGCCACCACCATTTTTGCCCCCGACGAAATTCCCAGGATAAAAGGACCTGCAATAGGATTGTCAAAGAAGGTCTGCAAAAGGAAGCCAGACAGAGACAGGGCGCCTCCCAGTATAGCAGCCATCAGAACCCTGGGGAGACGGATTTTCCAGATAATATTGTATTCTGTTACATCTCCGGTTCGTCTGAAAATAATCTCCAAAATCCTGGCAACCGATATATTCGTAGTTCCCGTATTGATATTCAGTACTGTAATCAGACAAAACGCCGCAGCCAGTATTACAAACACAAGCGTATAACGGGAACGCCGTTTGAAATTTTCCATATGAAATTCACCGATGTTTCCCACATTCGTGCTTTTTCCCATTTTTACACTTCCATTCCTTTCCGGTCAGCTAATTTTTTCCATAAAGGTCATCTGGCTTTCATCTCCGCCTGTTAGCATCAGATTCATGTCTGTGATTAATTTCCCCACAATATCCGTAGCCTGATAAAGATATTTTCCTACGCTCCACACATTTCCCTCTTTGACAGCCTTGAAGTCACGGAAAAGCTCACTTTTCGCAAACAGATCATCGAGGCTTTCCAGCGGATTGTCTATGGTGCCGTTGTAGACAAGATAATCCGCATTCACAGCTGTTGCATAAAACTCTTCCATCGTCATGGGGACCGAAGAGCGTTTTGTCTCCTCTTCCTCATCCAGACTGTCAAAAATATAGCGTCCTCCTGCAATCTCTATCATCTTCGGAACATAATCCGTAGGCTTTCTCACAACCGCGGAACCCTCGGAATTAATAAAGAAAAAGGCAACCGTTTTTTCTGTGTTAGTGAAATCCTTCAGTTCTTCGATAACTTTTGCCTGCTCATCAAAAAATGCCGCAGCTTCTTCTTCCTTGTCCATCATGGCACCGTATACCTTGATCCACTCCGACCTTCCAAGCGGATGATCCTCGTAGCTGGATCGGTCAATAAATACCGGGATTCCCATCATCACCAGCATTTCCTGCACCTTTGGACTATGTAAGATCATGGTAGATTCAATTGCCAGGTCGCAGTTCTCGTCTACCAGAAGCTCATAATCTGGCTCACTGTATTTTCCCGCGAAAAGCATGTCTCCTTTTTCCATGGCTTCTGTCGCCTGTTCAATGTACCAACCGTCCGCCTGGGTTCCCGACAACCGTATGGAATCCAGCGAATCAATGGCATTGAATAACGCCATTGCGGAAGTAGCCGCAAGATATATCTTGTTCAGCGGCTTTAGCAACACCACCATGTCCCCGCTTACCCCCTCAGGAACCGGCTTTCCATCCGGAACCATAAGATACTGGGCACTATCGTAAACATTGATTACCTGATAGCCGTCCTTATAGGTAAATACGTCAAAACCAGTTGCAAACTTGACTTCCATTGTGGATTCATATTCCAGGCCTTCGATGGCTGGCGGTTCCTTGGAAATCTCGGCGGCCTCTGCTTTTTGAGGTAACATGACAAAGCCTGCAAGCAAGGCGAATGTAAAGATGATTCTGCATAATGTTTTAATCGTTTTCATTCTATACTCCTGTATTTTTATTCTGAGAAAGGCGGCAGATTTTGCCGCCTTCCCCTTTTTCCGTTACTTCTCTGCTTCTGTTTTCAGGGCTGTTTTTGAAGCCTCATACAGTTTATCCGCTTCCTCACGGCATCCGAAAAGTGCACCGTATACCTTGCTCCATTCATATTTTCCAGCCTCTTCCTTTTCTTCGGAGGAACGGTCAATAATCATGGGAATCTTCAACAAGGAAAGCTGATCTCCAAGAGTCATCACCTTGTCTTCCTCATCCTTGTCCTGATGCAGGATGTCCGCAGGCACGATTGCCAGATCACATTTACTTTTTACCATTTTCTTGAAATCGAGGGAATCAAAGCTTCCGGCAAAAATGATTTTCTCTTCGTCCATGCCCTTGGCGATACTTTCTACCTTGCAGTCGCCCTTTTCCTTTCCCACTGCCTTAATTCTATCTGTCACATTCAATTTGTCAAGTATTTTCATCCCATTTTCGGAATCCACATATGCCTTTTCTGACGGAGCATATACCACATTCATTTCCTTGTCAACCCCGGCAGGAAGCTCCACTGCGGAGGGAACAATAAGATATTTCAGAGTGTCTTCGGAATAGAAGGATTCCGCCTGCGCGGGAGCTGCCCCTTCCTCCTCGTCTCCTATCTGTACGCTTGTGCTATCCGCCTCTGATGCCCTTATTCCTCTCTGTGCATCTGTAGCTGCATCGATCTCCAGGACAGTAATGTCGTTTTTATAATAATGGAGTTTAAAATATTTTGCATACTCCATCTTTTGAGAACCCACATATTCCAGTCCGACAATTTCAGGAGCGCTGCTGTCCTGATACATATTTTCCCCGACGCTGCCTGACACAATCGTAGTGCTGCTTCCTCCTGTCTTTGAGGATGAACCGGAGTTTTGGGCATTCTTCGCTGCCTCCAGACCGATAAAGATGGAATAATCAACCCAGTGAGGCTGGGACATCTTTGTGGTTCTTCCAGAAATCACATTATTGGCATTTAACTGAACCGGTATTTCAAATGTAGCCGTATCTCCGGAAATTGTTCCGGCGAATTCCTGGGCGTTTGCCCTTACGGCATCATAGGCGCTGCTGGCAAACACAATAGTTGCCCATGCCTGTCCGTTTGTAATGGTGATTTTTTCACAGGAAATTCCTTTCAGGCGTCCTGAACCTCCCGACCAGGAAAAGCTGTCCGGTGCGTATACTCCGTCCTGCAGCTTTGTAGATGTGTTCACCACACTGGTTACTCCGCCGCCTGTACTGCCGCCTCCAGAACCCTTTACCGGCGTTGGCGTAGGAGTCGCTTTCGGTTTAGGGGTAGGAGTCGGCTTCTTGTCATTGCTTTTGATTTTCTTTATAGTGGAGGATTCAAAGGTCAGCTCCCGGTCATACCATGGCTGTTCTGCACCCTCTGCCGCATATTTCTTTGACCTCGCCGCTACGGCAATGGGCTTGTCCAGCTCGGAAACCGGGATCTCATAGGTGTATTTTCCCTCTTCATCAGGCTTATATGGAATCCATTTGCTTTTTTTCGCCTTCAGTGCCTCTTCCTTTGTTCCCATATAGAGGTAATCGTAACCCTCTCCACTTAAAGTGATAACTGCTTTCATTTTTCCTTTTTCCATAGTCAGCTTACAGGCAACTACCTTAAACATTGACGCACTGGATTTTACAGAAATGGAATATGTATTGCCTTCTTTTAGCGTTGGGGTTACAGCAGGTGTCGGGGTTACGGCAGGTGTTGGGGTTACAGTTGGTATTATTGTAGGTTCAGGCGTGGGCGTTACCGCTGGATCAGGTGTAGGGGTCGGCTCACCGGGGTCTGGTACTGTGATCTTTACGCAGATGCTATATTCTATTTCATGAGGTTCTGACATTTTCGTTGTCAGTCCTATAATCCTGTTATCCCCATTGAGAACAACCGGAATTTCATAAGAGATGGTATCTCCATTCACCGAACCATTCTGGAAAAGCTCTCCGTTTGCCTTTACGTATACCCAAGACGTACTGCTGAAAGCGATCACTCCATAAGCCTTTCCTTCTTTTACCACAATCTTATCGCAGCTTAACCTTGTCTTTCCGGTTCCGCCGCTGAAGCTAAAGCTTTCCGGAACATATTCTCCGTCTGCAAGTGTTGTGGAATTATTCACAGTCTCTGTGATACCCGGATAATCTGTCAGAGTGTAACTCCGGTTCTGATCCGGTTCACTGTCCTTCAGGAACAGATCTGCGGAGTCTCCCTTCTGTTCATTAGAGGCAGCCGGATTTTCAGGTGCTGACGGCTGGACCGGAACGTCGTCCACCGTTTCAGGAAGAATCAGAGAATAGTCTTCTGTGGTGCACCATTCACCGCTTTCCATAAAACAGGGTACATAGGAAATTGTCTGCCCAAGCTGCTCATTGGTCACCTGGAATATAAAGGTATAGCCACCGAGCATGTTTTCGGCGCCCTCTATAACCGGCTCTTTATTCTCTGCGTCTTTGCTGCCTATGAATATCTTATTAAATATTTTATTGTCCGTGGATATAGTAACCGTTATGCTTTCACCGTTCCGGACAATTCCGGACTCCACAATGTGAAAGGCAGCAGCATCCCCTGATTCTTCGGAGGTATCTGTTGTGTTCATTTTGCCGGATGCTGATGCATCTTGGCTTTTTTCAGGGGCAGGTAATTCTTCCTCAGGATCCTTCGTGTCCCCGGACGTCTCTGTATTTTCGACAGTCTCTGCTTTCGCATCCTCCGCCTCTGAAATATCAGCCTGCTCTTTGGTGCCTTCTTCTTCCTTTTCACTTTCCGTTTCTGTCTGGGCTTCTGATTCTTCCAAAGCCTCATCCGGCTGTGCTTCCTCTGCCTGCTCCGCAGCATCGGTCTGCTCCAACGTGGCCGTTTCTACCGCTATCACTTCTGACGCACTTGGTGATAATGTAGGCAGCAAAGCCATAGCGCCGGAGAGAAATAATGCCAGATATCTACGGGAATTTTTTTTCATTTCCGCTTCACTCCTATCCTTACCTTCACTGTACAATATAGCAAATGGCAGGGGGAAAACATTTGTTTCTCCCCCTGCTTTCATCATTTCTTTGTTACCGTTACCTTCAAACTAACCTTCACATTACCGGATGTGATGGTAATCTTCGCTTTTCCGGGTTTCTTTGCTGTAAGCTTACCCTTGCTGGATACGGTTACAATTTTTTTATCTGATGATTTATATGTAACCTTACTGGTGGATGTAACCGGGTCTACCGATGTCCGAAGCGCCACTTTTTTGCCCTTCTTAATGGACAGGCTGTTCTTTTTTATAGTCACTCCCTTTGTAGCTGAGACTACCTTCAGCTTTTTGGTCGTAACTGCTTTTTTCTGTACTGATACCGTAACGCTTACCGAACGACCGTAAGATGTTTTTGCTGTAATCTTTGTTTTTCCGGTTTTCTTTGCAGTAATCTTGCCGTTCTTGGATACGGTTGCAACCGATGTTTTGCTGGATTTCCAGGAAACAATTTTTTCGCCCGCGTTAAGACCGCTTACCTTAATGGCACTGGTAGATTTTTTTACCTGCAGCGGCACGGAAACAGCATTCATCTCTAACTTCGGAGTTACGGTTGGCTGAGGAGTCGCGGTGGGTTCCGGCGTCACGGTGGGCTTCGGTGCTTCCGTTGGTGCAGGCGGTGTCACGCTTGGTTCCTCTTCCGGCTTCTTTTTCAATGCTGCAACTGCATCCCGGATTGCCTTTGCCATGGCATCTACCTTTTCCTGCTGGGAAGCATACAGTCCGGTCTTTACATTATTCTTTGCAGTTGTTACCTCTGCCGCAGTGGCTTCTGTATAGATGCTTAAATCCTCCGGAACAGTTGCAAGCGCTGCATCCACTGCCGTATAATCTGCTTTGCTGCTTTCGTCGATCACAAGGGTTCTGTCTGCCTTGTTATAACTGAATATTCTTTCATACCATATGTCATTTTTCACGGAATGGAAAGAGATTACAGTTGGATCGTCGAGTATGCTATGGATACTGGCATCGTTTCCTGTACCTACAATATTTTCTACTGTAAAATGGAACTTCTTATCCTCAGAAAGGTCGATGGTCTCCTCTGAGTCTTCTGCTTTAGCAGCCGTTCCGATAAATGCCTTGTCAAAGGATGTGCTTCCCATTGTTACATCGGAAGTAATCTGATAACCATTGCTGTGTGGTCCTCCCACGATCGTCAGATCAGCTTCTTTGACTAAAAACATTTTCACATTATTTGTAACTGTAAGATCAAACGTTTCCTTGTAATCGCCGCTCTCCAGTGTCAGTGCACTCTGGTCCAGACGAAGGTATCTCGGATACCACCAATGGCCATCCTTTTTATGGGAATTGGACAAAGCCTGGATCTGCATATAACCGTCGTCTGCAGAAATCGGGATGGCAAACTGATATTTTCCATCAAATCCCTTTCCGTCAGCTCTCTTACTGCCCACAATCCATTTACTGGCGTCATCTCCGGTAGCTACCGCTTCCTCATAGGTACCTTTGAACAATTCCTGATATCCTGTGCCGCTGAGCGTCACATACAGGAACTTCCCGCTCGCATCTTCCATAATAAAGGCATCTATTACTTTAAACATCGCTGTCGTGTTGGTTATGGCAGAGTCCGCAATGGGAGTGCACTTTGGCTCATCGATGGTGTTTGTCACCGTAAAGGCGATCTCCCCCTTCATGGATGTGGAATAGGCAGCTATGTACATGGCTCCGTTTAAATCAACCGGGACATTTGCGAATTCAGAATTTCCACTGGTGTTGGTCTTTTCATAAGTCTGACCATTGGTACGGATACTGGTATAGCCAGTACTTTGCACCATAACCGTTGCTACTGCCTGCCCGTTTTTCACAGTCACGTCCTTTAAAGACCATGGCTTCTGACGGGAAGAATTACTCTTTCCCTTGCTGTACTCACTGCTTAAAGCAGGGCTTGTAGAAGCATCGTAGATACCGTCCGGCAAAGTTGTGGATGTATCAACCTGTTCCAGCACCTTAAGTCCCCAAACCGCAGTCTCCAGATCACGTCCGTAGGACTGGCTGCTTTTATTTCCCATATCCTCGTCCACTTTTTTCTGATCCTCAGTGCTGAGCTGATTATAAGCAGCAAGTGCAGCTTCGATATCCTGACGCTTTTCTTCTGTAACATTGCTCAACTCGGGCAATGCTCCAATCAGTGCCTCTACCGACTCTACTGTAGGTGCTTCCGCTTCACTTTCAGATTCAAACACCTCTGCCTGTCCTGTTTCTGAATTCTCCGCAAATTCTTCCGGGGCATCTACAAATTCTTCTCCAAGGGTGTCTGCTTCTTCCGTAAACTCTTCACTGACGGCTGCCTCTGCTTCTTCCGCTATAGTGCCTTCTGCTGCGGTCTCCTCCGCAACAAACTCTTCCCCACATACCACATTTGCGGAAATGGCGGGAGTTGTTGCCAGTGTAGCTGCAATAAAAAGTGATAACAGTTTCTGCTTTCTCAATTTCATTTCATCATCCTCCTCTTTTTATATGAGCCTCTCCATCCTGTTCCGCACCAGTTGGCCAGGTATCATATTATGTTTTTCTGCCATACAAAAACGCCCACCCCCAATGAGAGTAGACGCTGTTTGCATGAAAAATTTACTGTTCAAAAAACAGTTCGTATTTTCTGTAAATGCGTGCTTTCTTCGGAAGCCATTTACCAACACTCTCAGCAGGTTTCCTGACTCACAGTTCATCGTTCGATCATTCCTTCTCACGTATACACGCAATGGATTACATGATCTCGCTCCCTGTTTACAGTGACCGGATCGTTTAGGATTCGCACCTAATTCCCTTTTAAACCAGCAGACCTTTGCTCTGCCAGTCACTGAAAGTACTTAATCGATAGATAGTATAGCAAACAATATCTGATAAATCAATACTGTACGCTAATTTTCTCCTGTATCCCGTATTCTCGTATTCTTTCAACTTCTCGGATGCGCCTTCATGTACACATCGCGCATCTTGCTCATATTCATACTCAGATAAATCTGTGTGGTGGAAATGTCGGAATGACCCAGCATTTCCTGAACGCTCTTGATATCGGCTCCGTTCTGCAGCATATGGACTGCAAAAGAATGGCGAAGCGTATGAGGTGTGATGTCCCGCTTGATCCCGGCATCGTCTGCATAGCCCTTCAGCATCTTCCAGAAGCCCTGACGACTCATCGCCTTACCTGAACAATTAGTAAACAGAACCTTTTCACTATCTTCCTTCACAAAAGCATTCCGTGCCTTTTCCATATAGAGAAGCAGCGCTTCCCTGCACACATTCCCAATAGGAATGATCCTCTCCCGCCCGTTCTCATGGCAGGTTACATACCCAAACTGCAGATTGGCATCCTGGGTTTCCAGATGGATCAACTCGCTGACTCGCATCCCTGTAGCATACAAAAGCTCCAGCATAGCCTTATCACGGATTCCCTTGTGTGTTGAGAGATCCGGCTGCTGCAAAAGTGCATCCACTTCCTGAACCGTAAGGATCTCCGGCATCTTTTTCTCCACCTTAGGCGGCTTCAGCCCATCTGACGGGTCCTTTTCGATCTTTTTTTCTTTAAACAGATATTGAAAAAAAGCTCTCATGGATGCTACGCTTCTGGAAATCGTGGAGGATGCAAATTTCTCTCTCCCCATATAATCCAGATATCCCTCAAGATCCATTTCCCGGATATCTGTAACCTCCCGAATCCCTCTTTCGCTTAAAAACGATTCCATTTTCTTTAAATCCCGCTGATAGGATACTTCCGTGTTATGGGATGTCTTTTTAGCATTGTGCAAATAAGTAATAAATTCCCGTATGTCTCTTTCCATTCTTTTTACTTCCTGTCTTTATAGATTGTAAAAAGTAATTCTTTTGTAACCTTCTCCGTTACTGATCCTTCAAAAATGTATTTGTATTATACTTGGAAATTGACATAAAATCAAACCCTTTTTTCGACGAAAAATCCCTTAAAATCAGGCTTTTCGACCCCAAAATACCAAATGTCGGCAAGTCTTATGGTAACTGCCACTAGATGTGGTAGAAATATCCCTTTAAAAAAATTTCAGGCTGTTTAAAATTTTTTCTACCACCCATGGATTTATATAACATTCCAGAACCATTCCTCCGAAATACACTGCAATACATGCCAGGGAACGCATTGTAAACCGGTAAATCTTCTGTGGGAAAATCCCATGATTCTTCCACATTCCCATTGATTCTCTATAAACCATATCCATAGTCACAAACATCACGGGAAGATAAACAAGATATTGCGGAAACAAAAGCCCAAGCCCTACCACTCCTCCTGCAAGTCCAAACTGCAGAATGGACATGGCAAAAAGAGCCCCCAGCTCAACTCCCGCTGCAGTCATTCCCAGCACCGCCATCGGCACTCCGAAAACAGTAAAACCGCACAGGATACATAACAGAAAATACCCGCCCCTCATTCTCACAATTTCCAGCAGATATTCCACTCCCGATACCTTCCGGCTTCCAAAGGCCCCCAACAGATATACGGATGCCATCGCTTTCTGCTTCCACTGCAGCTTCCATGCCAGATTCGGCAAAAGCATTCCCAGCAAAAAACCACACAGAAACAGGATTTCTGCCGGAAGCCTTCCCCTTTCATTTTTACCCAAGCTCTTTCTTCCCATAAATTCACCCTGTACCATTCTACGTCAGGGGTTGGGCATTTATACATATGTGCACGGCAAAAAGCCGTATGGAAAAAATTTTCCATACGGCTCTATTTTCATATGAATATGAAGATGTAGTGTTCCTCCGCTTACTTAGCGTAATCAACGGCCCTGCTTTCACGAATGACATTGACCTTGATCTGACCCGGATATTCAAGCTCTGCTTCAATCTGTTTGGCGATATCCCTTGCCAGAAGAACCATATCAGCATCCGAAACATGATCCGGAACAACCATAACGCGGATCTCCCTGCCTGCCTGGATGGCATAGGATTTTTCCACGCCCTTAAACTGATTGGTGATATCCTCCAGTTGTTTCAAACGGTTGGTATAAGTCTCCAATGTCTCTCTCCGGGCGCCAGGACGGGCTGCGGAAATGGCATCGGCGGCCTGCACGATACAGGCAATCAAGCTTTCCGGCTCAATATCTCCGTGATGAGCACCAACTGCATTGATCACAAGAGCTGACTCTTTGTACTTCTTACAGAGATCCACACCGATCTGGATATGCGAACCTTCTACTTCATGGTCAATCGATTTACCAATGTCATGGAGTAATCCGGCACGTTTTGCAAGACGGACATCCACACCCACCTCTCCGGCAAGGATACCGGCCAACTGTGCCACCTCAATGGAATGCTTCAGGGCATTCTGTCCATAACTGGAACGGAATTTCATTCGTCCAAGTAATTTCAGAAGCTCAGGATGAATGCCATGGACACCTACGTCCATCGCCGCAGTTTCGCCATCCTCGCGAATCTGCGTTTCCACTTCCTTCTGAGCCTTTTCAACCATCTCCTCAATTCTGGCCGGATGAATACGTCCGTCCACAATCAACTTCTCCAATGCTACCCTTGCTACTTCACGTCGAATCGGATCAAATGCTGATAAGACAACTGCTTCCGGAGTATCATCAATGATCAGGTCAACACCTGTCAATGTCTCCAGAGTACGGATATTCCGTCCCTCACGGCCTATGATACGTCCCTTCATTTCATCGCTTGGAAGCTGTACAACAGAAATAGTAGCCTCGGAAACGTGGTCTACCGCACATTTCTGAATGGCGTTTACCACATACTCTTTGGCCTTTTTTCCGGCTTCTTCCTTTGCTCTGCCCTCAAGCTCTTTGTAAAGTCTGGCAACATCCACCTTTACATCGTCTTCCACAGATTTGAGCAACTCTTCTTTTGCCTGTTCGGAGGTCAGACCGGAAACACGTTCCAGTTCCTGTACTCCTTTCAGCTCGAGTTCTTCCACTCTCTTTTCTTTCTTCTGCAATTCAGCGAATCTCGCTGTGCATTCTGCCTCACGCTTCTCCACTGCATCCGCTTTCTTATCTACGGATTCCTCTTTCGATAAGACACGTTTTTCATACTTCTGCAGTTCGTTTCTCCGTTCCTTGGTTTCTTTCTCCAGTTCATTTTTTGTCCGGAGAGATTCTTCCTTTACTTCCAATAAAGTTTCTCTTTTTTTCGTTTCAGCTGCCTTCAAAGCTTCATCTATGATGCCTCTGGCTTTTTCCTCCGCTGAGCCAATAGTTTCTGCGTCTTTTTTGACTTTATTCTCCACAGCAACTTTGCAAGTAATAGGAACTGCAATAATGAGCGCGACTACCACAGCGACAACTGCCACAATGATTGTTGTCACAGGAGCACCTCCTTATTATTAAGTTTTCATTGTACAAATACAACAATACAAGTTTATCTGTTTTTGAGAATTATGTCAAGTTTTTCTATAGAATTGTTTTACATTTTTTGTGTCTGCAGCACGGAAATGTCCATTTCCTCCAGCACATGCGCAATATCTCCGTATGAAAAACCGCGTCTTGCAAGATATCCGTACAGACGCCGCATTTCTTTCTCATCCAGAACGCTTCCGGCTTCATACTTTTTCTCCACAGTTGCCCGAAGTACGGCCTGCTCATCCGGTTCCATCACCTGGGCAGCTCTCTCCCATGCCTGCTGTGCCGTCTCTCTGTCCACACCTTTTCCTGCCAGCTCCTGCAGGATCTTCTGGCGGCTCTTTGTCCCCATTCGGTAGGAGATATAATTCTCCGCGTACCGGTCATCATTGAGGTATCCATAGGAGCGCACATATTCCATGGCATCCTCCACTGCCTCTATGGAAAAGCCTGCCTGACGCAGACGGTCAGACAGGCCCTTTTCCGTTCGGTCCATATGTTCCAGAAGCAGCATGGCTTTTCTTCGTGCTGTTTTTTGTTCTTCCGGTGTCAATGGCATGGTTTATACCTCTTCCGCAGACTCTTCCGACTGGAAAAGACTTTCCTGCACAGGCTCCTCTTCCTTTTCAGCAGCCTTCTTTCCTGCCTTTGAAGCCTTTTTCTCCTCTTCCGGAATGCTTTCCTCCTCAGGCAGAAGGTGATAATGAATGCGCACCTTCTTTTCGATCTCGTCACAGATATCCGGGTGCTCTTTCAGGAAAAGCTTGGCATTCTCACGGCCCTGGCCTATTTTATTTCCCTCGTAGGCATACCATGCACCGCTCTTATTTACAATGGAATTCTCTGCAGCCAGATCCAGGATATCTCCCTCTTTGGAAATACCTGTACCGAACATGATATCAAACTCAGCCTGCTTAAACGGCGGGGCAACCTTGTTCTTAACGACCTTGATCCTGGTATGGTTTCCTACCATCTCACCGCCCTGCTTCAGGGTTTCCACACGGCGTACATCAAGACGAACAGAGGAGTAAAATTTCAAAGCGCGGCCTCCTGTGGTAGTCTCGGGATTACCGAACATGATTCCTACCTTTTCGCGGAGCTGATTGATAAAAATAACCACGCAGTTTGACTTGCTGATCACGGCAGTCAGTTTACGCAGGGCCTGGGACATCAGTCTCGCCTGCAGACCTACATGGCTGTCTCCCATATCTCCATCGATCTCAGCCTTTGGTACCAGGGCAGCAACGGAGTCCACAATAATAATATCCACTGCACCGGAACGCACCATGGTTTCCGTGATCTCCAAAGCCTGCTCGCCGTTATCCGGCTGGGATATGTAAAGGTTCTCAATGTCTACGCCGATATTGCTGGCATATACCGGGTCCAGCGCGTGTTCCGCGTCAATAAAACCGGCAATACCGCCTCTCTTCTGAACCTCTGCCACCATATGCAATGCAACTGTGGTCTTACCACTTGACTCCGGTCCGTAAATCTCTATAATACGGCCCTTTGGAACGCCGCCCACGCCAAGAGCAATGTCAAGGCTCAGGGACCCTGTAGGAATGGCTTCCACCTGCATATTCGCTCTGGATTCCCCCAGTTTCATCACAGAGCCTTTGCCGTACTGCTTTTCAATCTGTCCAAGGGCAGCCTCCAGTGCCTTTTTCTTATCATCATTTATCATTCTATGAAATTCTCCTTATCTTTATATTTCTGTCATCAGCGAACCTATGTTCGTGTTTTCTGTATTACATAGTATTATAATTTGCACCGGATGTCAAGCACTTCCTTAAAATTTGCCGGAATTATCGTTCGACAAAGTAAACCGTTCCGGCCCCGGCTGAACATCTGCTCCCAAGCCGTTTCTGCGGAAAAAGGGCACCGCCATCCGGCAGTGCCCTTAATACTCTGGAATTATGCTTTTTCTTATTTTGGCTTAAATGTGATCAGCCCTGGCTCAAAACACTTCGCACATGGTCTACCTCTTCTCTGGTGGCCTTTGCTGCCGGAACGTAGT
The DNA here is from genome assembly GCF_964240875.1 of Ruminococcus sp. 5_1_39BFAA. Lineage (NCBI taxonomy): Bacteria > Bacillati > Bacillota > Clostridia > Eubacteriales > Oscillospiraceae > Ruminococcus > Ruminococcus sp. 5_1_39BFAA. The sequence goes on from NZ_CAXSVO010000016.1 coordinate 38,843, forward strand.
AACCCTTTGCCCGTGCGATCTGGTAGATTTCTTCCTGTGATGTCTCACACTGATTGCGCATCTGTTTTAAGGTCTGTTTTAACTGCGGATTCTCTGTCTGGGTGATCATCTCGCCGTAGCGTGTCAGCTCGCCGTTAATTCCCACCAGGGTATCTGCTACCATTGTTTTTTCATTCATCTTCGGCACCTCCTACTGTAAAAACTGCATTAACTGCTGCTTGCTCTGCATTGCGGACTGGGCAGATTTCTGGAAAAACTGCTTTACCTCCATGTCCGTAGCCTGCTGTGCGTAAGCATCCATCTTACAGTGAGTTGTCTCAAAGCCGCCGATCAGATGACGCAGATTCTGTAAATCTAATTCTGAAATTTCTGTCATGATACTACCTCCTTAATCATTATACAATAGATAGTATCTCTGAAATTCCAGATAATATACTCTACTTATCTCCGATCAGCCAGTTGTACATCTCTTCGTACTGGCGTGCGGAATTTGCCCATGAGAAATCTTTTGCCATAGCACGGTCTATCATCTTATTCCATTCACGCTTCTTATCATAGTAAATGCTCTCTGCGTAGCGGATCGTGCTGAGCATTTCATGAGCATTGTAGTTGCAGAAGCTGAAACCTGTACCGGTTCCTTCGAACTCGTTATAAGCTTCTACCGTATCCTTCAGACCGCCTGTTTCTCTGACGATCGGAAGTGTTCCGTAACGGAGGCTCATAAGCTGGCTCAGTCCGCACGGCTCAAACAGGGACGGCATCAGGAACGCATCTACGGAACCGTAGATCCTGTGTGACAATCCTTCGTCATAGTAAATCTGGGCAGAAACCTTGCCATGATACTTCCAGTCAAAATGACGGAACATATTTTCATAGCGCTCGTCTCCTGTTCCCAGCACTACAAGCTGCACGGCATCCTGACACAGCTCATCCATAATATAGGCGATCAGGTCAAATCCTTTCTGGTCAGTCAGACGTGATACGATACCGATCAACATGGTCTTCGCATCCTGCTCAAGTCCCAGATCCTTCTGAAGCTGAAGTTTATTCTTTACCTTTTCCTTACGGAAGGTTGTTGCATTATATTTTGCATTCAGGAAAATATCTGTCTCCGGGTTAAAGTCATCATAATCAATACCATTGACGATACCTCTGAGGCTTGCCGCACGGGCACGGAGCAGTCCGTCCAGTCCCTCGCCGTAGAACGGTGTCTTGATCTCTTCTGCATAGGTATCGCTCACTGTGGTGATGGCATCCGCAAATACAAGACCGCCTTTTAAGAAATTGCCGTCCTTATATGCTTCCAGCTTGTCCGGAGTGAAATAGTAATCGGAAAGTCCGGTAATACTCTGGATTGTCTTTACGTCATACACACCCTGGAATTTCAGGTTATGTATGGTCATGATCGTCTTGATCCCCCAGAAGAACTCGTTCTGCTGGAAGGAATCATGCAGGTAAACCGGAACAAGTCCTGTCTGCCAGTCATGGCAGTGAATGATGTCCGGACGGAATCCAATGACCGGAAGTACGGAAAGAACTGCTTTTGAGAAAAATGCAAATTTTTCCAGATCCCACGGTGCGCTGTCATATGGCTTCGGTCCGCTGAAATAGTATTCGTTGTCAATAAAATAAAACTGGATGCCGTCATACTCCATCTGCAGGATTCCCACATAGCAGTTTTTATATCCCAGATCCATGTAGAAATGTGTGACGTATTCCATTTTATCTTTCCATTCCTGTTTCATACAGGCATATTTCGGCAAAATAACACGAATGTCAAAATACCGCTTGTCAAAGCATTTAGGCAATGATCCCGCTACATCGGCCAATCCTCCTGTTTTGATAAACGGCACTGCCTCTGATGTTGCAAATAGGATTTTCTTCATCCTTAAACTCCCTCCTTAGTAATTTTGCTTACCCTTAAGGACTCTGCCTGAGTGTTTCAGGCAGTAGCGAAAACCTTCCGCCTCACTCCTAATTTATTTCATTATACTCCAAAAATATACTATTGGAAAGCCCGATTTTTATATTCCAGTCTGATTTTATCGGCAATAAGGGCAATGAATTCAGAATTCGTAGGCTTTCCCTTTCCTGTACTTACCGTATAACCGAATAATTCGTCAATCGTATCCATTTTTCCGCGGCTCCACGCAACCTCGATGGCATGGCGGATCGCTCTCTCCACACGGCTTGGCGTGGTCTGATGCTTTTTCGCAATGGTGGGATACAGGATTTTTGTGATTGAATTCAGCATTTCCATGTCATTAACCGACAGGATGATAGCATCCCGCAGATACTGGTAGCCCTTAATATGGGCGGGAACGCCGATCTCGTGGATCACGTTTGTCACATCCGCCTCAAGATTTCCCTGCGTCAGAGAAACGTTCTCCTCACGGGGCATCTGACGGCTGATCTCCCTCATCTTTTTCTCCCCGATCCGGCGGATATGCTTGATCCTGTTCAACAGCATCTGATTGTCAAAGGGCTTCAGCATGTAATAATCCGCCCCGAGACTGAACGCATCTTCCGTGATCCGCTCCTGTCCCACAGCAGACACCACAATAAAGGAAGGTGTCTTTTTTACAGTAGTGTCATGAGAAAACCGTTCCATGACGGAAAGCCCATCCACTTTTGGCATGATGATATCCAAAACTACCACATCCGGTTCCTTTTCTCTGATTATGTTACAGATTTCTTCTCCATTATGTGCTTTTCCGACCAGCTTAAGGTCTTCATCTTCTTCGATCATGCGACCAAGTACTTCTACCATTTTCTCGTTATCGTCTGCAATTGCCACATTCAATTTTTCCATGAGGGCTGTCTCCTCCTAACTATACGAATACGTCTGCAAAAGCCGACACTACCATAACATCTCGGGAAAATCCCTTCATTTTTCCCTTTCTGTCTTATCAGATAAAAGGGATTGGTCCCCTTTTCTGCTGAAGCAGATCCGATAAGCTATCTTCCAAGAACCGCTTCGCGAACCCTGGAATTAGATTTACGGCTCCTTCCGCGCCTTTTATCGGAATCTGCTGAAGCAGATCCGATAAGCTATCTTCCAGGAACCGCTTCGCGAACCCTGGAATTAGATTTACGGCGCCTTCCGCGCCTTTTATCGGAATCTGCTGAAGCAGATCCGATAAGCTATATTATAGTGGAATGAAGATGGGGAAATCAAGCCTAAAGTGGCTATTTTACTGGATTTTCGTTCGATAGCTTTCGACTTTTCTTTCCCTGGATTTTGACAGGATACCTCCTTTTCTGACTGTTTTTTCTTCCTCTGTTCAACATATTTTCTGTAAATATTCCATATCCTCTTATCTCTCCCGAAAGGATATTTTACACCATAACGCCAGCAATCCAGCCGTTTCGGCGTGTCGAATCCTTCTGAATGCCTATGACAAAATAGCCCGGCACTTTTCCTGCAGGAAAGCGATATTTCGGAAAAAGTCCCCCGAAAACGAGGGACTTTCCACATTTTACTCTGCTTCAATAGAACCAGTTTCAATAATAAATTTGACATTTCCGCTGCTGGAAGGATCGCCCAATAGTTTGAATTCTTCCCCGGCATCCTTTATCTCTTCAAGTCGGTCGAGCATATCCTGCAGATCACCCTCCAGGAATTCCGTAATTTTACCAATGCCTTCTTCGTTGAATTTCTCCATACCTTCCTTCAATTCGTCTGCGCCGTCCTTCAGTTCTGCTACGCCCTCATCCAGCTTCGTTCCGCCTTCTGCAAGCTCTCCGGTTCCATCCTTCAGCAGTGCGCTGCCATCTGCAAGCTCCTGAATACCGCTGCTCAACTCCCCTGCTCCGCTTCTAAGCTGACTGCCTCCGGACGCCAACTGACTGATACCAGAGCTTAATACACCGGTTCCTGCATTCAACTGTCCTGTTCCGTCTGCCAGAGCTGCCGCACCGCTGTACAGGCTTGCATTTCCTTTTGCCAGGCTGGAGGCGCCGTCTGAAAGTTTTCCCATATTCTCTGCAATTGTATTCGCTCCGGTAAACAGTGTGCCAAGTCCTGCATCCAATTGCGCTGCTCCGGTATATAAGTCAGATGCTCCCTCTGCCAACTGCTGTGCGCCCGGCAGGAGCTGTGTCTGCACGCCGCTGAATACAGCTTTGATACCGCCATTTAACTGCGAAGCACCTGAAGCCAGACTGTTGGCGGATGCTGTAAGTGCCGTACTTACAGGCATTTCCACACCATTCAGCGTGGTGGTACCTGAAAGTGCTTCTACGGCGTTCTGTATCGTAGCCTGTGACGGATCACTGCTGGCTGTGCTCTGGGCCTTTAATGCGCTTCCTGCTGCCCTTAACTGTCCGATTGCCCCGGCATAGGCGGATGCTGCCCGTGAAGGAGTCTCTGCGCTTTCTGCTGCCGTAACGGTCTCAATGCTCTCCTGCTGGATTCCTCCCAGAGAATCACTCAGAAGATTAATACAGTTCTCCAGCTTTGCCACATAAGCAGGATACTGGCTTGCCATTGCCAGAAGTTCCTCCGGAGAGGAGCTTCCAAGGAGTGCCTGCACACCCTGCAGCTCTGCCAGAACCGTCTGGATATCTGCCACAGACTGGTCACTGATCGTAGTCTTTACCACAGTCTCGCTTTCTTCTGTGCTGGTTTCCGGTGCGGCGGGGCTTCCGGCCATTCCGGCCTCTACGCCGTCCAGAAACTGATTCACACCGTCAATATAGGAATTCACACTGGTCATATATCCGTTGCCGGACGGATTTTCTTTATCCGCTGAAGTCAATCCTGCCAGCAGCGCATTGACGCCCTGTGTATAGCTACTCAGCATCCCTGCAAATGCCGCGCTGCCATCTTCCAGACTCTGTGCGCCTTCCAGCATTTTCTGGTCATTTGCCTGTGTCAGCATGGAGCTGATCCCCCCTGCCAGTGCCGCACTTCCGTCCTTTAGCGCTTTGCTTCCCTCTGCCAACTGCCCGCTTCCTGCCTGCAGCTGCTTGCTGCCTTTTCCCTGCGCAAGCTCCTTTACTCCATTCAGAAGAAGCTTGGTGCTGTTGGAAAGGGTTTTACTTCCGCTTTTCGCTTCCTTTGCTCCCGCCTTCAGCTGCTTGCTTCCGGAATCCAGATCCCTGACACCCTGGATCAGAGTACCCTTGCTGTTTTCCAAAGTGTCAATACCGTCTGCCAGTGCATTGATTCCATCCACCAAATCTGTCTTCTTCGTGTTCAGCGTCTCAATGCCCTCTGCCAAAGTACCCATATTTTCATCAACGGCATTCATGCCATCAATTAATTCCACACAGGAGTCCTTTAAAGTCTGAACACCGTCTGCAAGCTCTCCGGTGCCGTCCACCAACTGGGAGGAAGCATCCGTCAGGTCGTCCAGTGCATCCTGCAGGTCGTCTGCGCTGCTGATCTCATCAATCCCCAGGGCTTCCATATCAAGAGTGGTTGCCACTGTCATTGCCATGGTCAGTTCAAAGTCTGTCACGTCTGCTTCCAGCTCAAAGCCCTCGGGAATTTCAATATCGCTGAAAGCTTCCGTTTCTCCCAGCTTCAGGCTGTCAGAAAGCCCCGGCATACCCATTCCGATCACAATTTCCTTCTCTCCATCGGAGATTACTTTTCCGTTGTCAATAGACACGTTTTTAAAGTTCTCGCCCGGGAGCACCATTCCCGTAACCATAGTAAATGGTGTGTAGACTGCCCCGCTTTTCGCCAGGTTTTTATACTGGTAACAGATTTTCACATGTCCGCTCTGCCCAGCCAGCTCCTGCGGAGAAATTTCTTTTCCATCCAGATAGTAGGTGATATCCACGCCTACCGGAAGCTCTCTGTCCGTTGTTCCCTGATAATAAATATCATTGCCGCCTGCATCCCAGACGATTTTTTGCCCGTTCTGGGTAAAACCTTCCTCTCCTTTTACATTTTCGATATTTTCCAACTCGGAGGAATCCTGAAGGCTGTCTGTACCCTCCGGGTTTTTCAGCCATTCACTGACGATCACCTCTTCTTTTTGACCCACAGCATCGGTCTTAACATATACTGTCTCTTCCTTGGTGCTTTCTGCCTTTGCTGTTTCTTCTGCGTAGATACAGCCTGCACCTGACTGCACCAGCATCACTCCGGTCATCAACCCAGCCATTGTCTTTGTTAATTTTTTATTTCTGTTCACTTTGAAGACCTCCTTTAAAACCTTTACTTGTTTTACAGATAATTTTGTCAAATACCATAAACATAGACGGCAGTACACAAAGTACGACCACCATGCTGATCAAGGCTCCTCGTGCCATCAGGTTGCACAGAGAGCTGATCATATCAATGTTGGAATACAGACCTACCCCGAATGTTGCAGCAAAGAAGCTAAGCGCGCTGACAATGATGGATTTGATATTTGCACGGTGCGCGATCTTTATAGATTCCACTTTTCCTTTTCCGCTTCCCCGCTCTGCCTCATACCGACTTGTCATAACAATGGCATAGTCCACAGTTGAACCAAGCTGGATCGTACCGATTACAATGGATGCGATAAACGGAATGGTGGTACCTGCCAGATAAGGTATGCCAAGGTTAATAAAAATCGCAAATTCAATAACTGCTACCAGCACGATCGGCAGAAACCATGACTTAAATACGAAAATAATGATCACAAACACTGCCAGGATGGATACTGCATTTACCACCTTAAAATCCTTATCTGTGATAGTGATCAGATCTTTTGTACAGGGTGCTTCTCCAACCAGCATTCCGCTGGGATCATATTTTTTTAATATGGTGTTCAGCTCTGTGATCTGCTCATTCACTTCGTCTGTTGCAACTTTATACTCATTATCGATCAGCATCAGTTCCCACTGGTCATTTTCCAGGATCTCTTTGATAGAATCCGGAATCATACTCTCCGGAATACGGCTGCCGATTAGCGACTCCAGACCCAGAACCGCTTTTACGCCATCCACCTGCTCCATTTCATCCATCATTTCCCGGACATCACTTCCAGGCAGATTGCTGTTGACTAACATCATGTGCATGGCACCCATGTTGAAATCTTCCTGCAGTTTTTTGTTTGCCATACTGCTTGGCAGGTCATCCGGCAAGGTTTCATCCAGATTGTAGTATACATCCGCATGTCTCTGGCAATAATAAGCCGGAACGATCAGAAGAACCAACACAATGGCAAATACCCTGTAATGTTTTGTAATAAAATCGGATATTCCGTCCATACTGGGCAAAAATGCTCTGTGCTTTGTTTTTTCCAGTACTTTATCAAATATCATGATCATGGATGGAAGCACAGTTACACAGCAGATAACGCCGATCACAACACCCTTTGCCATGACTACGCCAAGATCTAATCCCAATGTAAAGCTCATAAAGCACAATGCAATAAATCCTGCCACAGTTGTCATGGAACTTCCCACTACTGATTTTACAGTCTTTTCAATGGCATATGCCATTGCCTCTTTCCTATCATCAAATACTTCCAACTGTTCCTCATAGCTGTGCCACAGGAATATGGAGTAATCCATGGTAACGCCTAACTGCAGGACTGCTGCCAGCGCCTTTGTAATATAAGAAATCTCACCCTGAACGATATTCGTTCCCAGATTATAAACGATTGCCATTCCAATACTCATCAGGAAAACCACCGGTATAAAGAAAGAATCCATCGCGATTCCCAGCACTAGTGCAGACAGAAGAACTGCGATCACTACATAGATAATGACCTCTTTGTCAGCCAGCTCTTTTGTGTCTGTAACCACGGATGACATGCCGCTTAAGAAGCACTGTTTTCCTGTCACAGAACGGATATCCTGGATTGCCTTCATGGTCTCATCCGCTGATGTTGTTGTATCAAAGATGATAAACATCAGAGTACTGTCTTCAGTATTGAAAACATTTTTCACTTTATCCGGCAGCATATCCAGAGGAATGCTGAGATCCATCAGACTGTCATACCATACCACCTTTTCCACATGGTCAATGGTCTCCAGCTTTTTCCGAAGCTCCGATACGTCCTTATTTTCCATGCCCTCGCATACCAGCATGGAATAAGCACCTGTTCCAAACTGCTCCACCAGAATGTCCTGGCCCTGCATGGTTTCAATATCATCGGGCAGATAATACAAAATGTCATAATTCACTTTTGTGTTTATGTACCCGATTCCTGCAGGGATCAGCAGCAGAATACTGAGAATAAAAATCGGAATCCGATATTTTACCACCTTTCTTCCGAATCCTAACATAACTAACCATCCTCTCATTAAATATTTCATAACTGCTCGGTGCCTGGCGGGATGATCCCGGCTGAACAATTACTCTATCCACGTTTAAGAGTATGCTTATTTTCCCACTTTTTTGCCACAGTCAAAAAAAGCCCCATGCACAAAATTTGTGCACAGAACCTCATTTGTCAAAAATTTTATTTTAATGATTTCTCCAGCATTGCCGTAATGTTTCTATCCAGCATAACTCCCATTCTGTTTATGATATATTCCGGATCCTCCTTCATTCCTCCGTCCAGCCACCGCTGCATCAGACCTACCAGCGCACATTCGTAAAACTGTGCGATCAAAAGAATATCTTCTTCCTTTGCATTTATGCCTTCTGCCTGCTTTTTTACAAAATCCGTCATGATCTTACCTGTGATCTTATGCAGGTAATCCTCAATTTCCTTCCGTTTTATGGAATTGTAAATATGATAAATGCCCTTTCTGTTATCCAGAGCAAACGCGGTTGCCTGAAGGAAGGCTTCCTGCCAGGAATCATATTCAAGCCTGGACTCCAGAACACTTGCAGTCTCTGTTTCGAAGATTTCTCTTAACAGATCATAAATATCCTGATAATGATAATAAAACGTATTTCTGCTGACTCCGCAGTCCTCTACGATATCCTTTACCGTGATCTTATCAAATGGCATTTCATTGACCAGTTTGATAAAGGATTCCCTAATGGCTTTCTTCATCAGTTGAGACATTCCTCACCCTCCAACTATAATTCTTCTAAAACTCTTTTTCAATGTCATCGGGTTCATTATAGCCTTAATTAGGAATCCGCGCCAGTATTTTATAAAAATTTAATCAACTTGAAGCATATTCTCAATAAATATCCCATGCCCGCTTGTGGTATCCTGCACGAAGACAAATCTAAATCGCTGTTTTCATGTCGAATTTTATCTCTTTTTCAACTATTTTGCTTATCTCATCTTCAAAGATCCAAACATCCCTTCAATACCTGAAAAAGATCACTGTAAGGATTTTCTTCTCCTTTATCTTTTATCGTTCTAACGCCTAAAAAGCGGATTCAGCATGCTTTATCTGCTATAAAGCGGTCAAGCACTCTGAGAATCAATGCATGGTCATCCTCATGCCATAACCCTGATACGCAGATCGTCCCGATCATACCGGTTCCTTTAAGAAAGAGCGGGAACCCGCCTCCCAGTGTCCCATGCTCTACCACGTTCATCTTTTTATCTTCCAGCGTTGCTCCCTCTTTTGCAAGCAATGCCCTGACATGAAGCGAACTCATTCCCATCATTTCTACAGTATTTGCTTTTGCAGCCAGCCATTTCCCGTTCTCATGGTTGCAGCTTCCTGGCATAAAACGATAAACGCTTTCCCCATTCATCCTAATCTCCACACCTACTGTCCGCTTACAGCTTTTACTTTCTTCATAGAGCATTTCTCCAAGCGCTTTTGCATCCTCCGGGGAAAATCTTTCAAACTGATACCTATTTTCCTCTTCCATATGTTTTTCCAACAAAACTTCCAGCTCCGATTTTTCTGTATTCATCATTCAAATTTCCTTTTTTCCTACCATCTCAATATTAAAATTTTATTTGTTTTGTACATATATCTAACCAGATGACTTCATATCATTTCATCTGTATGTTCCCGTCATTTATTCTCTTCATCGCGCCATACGATAAATTTTCTCCATGTCTTCCTGATACAAAACCCTGGCTGATCCCTGACTTCCCCCGCAAGCCGCAGCACATCTGACTGCCATTTCATGGATCTGTTCCTCTGTCGGATGAATTCCCAGTTCTCCCATATTCGTAGGCATCCCGATACTGTGATAGAACTCTTCCATTGCCTCAATACCTTTCAGAGCCGTTTCCTCGTCATTACCAGTATGCTCCACATCCATCACATTCACGGCATAACGTACAAATCTGTGCAGGCAATTCCTGTAGACATATCTTGCCCAGCTTCCCCAGATTGCAGCAAGCCCTGCTCCATGTGTAACATTGAACATACCGCCCATTTCATGCTCCAACATATGGCTTGAAAAATCCCCACCGTCATTTCCGCATCCAGTCAACCCATTATGTGCCAAGGAACCTGCCCACATCACTTCTGCCCGTGCCTCATAATTTTCCGGGTCATGATGAAGGATGACTGCATTTTCCTTGATTGTCCGGAGCAGTCCCTCTGCAATACTGTCGGTGATTTCCATGTTTCCGCCATTTGTAAAGTAACGTTCCATCGTATGCATCATCATATCGGTACAGCCGCTCTCTGTCTGATAATCAGGAAGTGTCATAGTAAATTCCGGATTCATAACTGCAAACTTCGGTCGTGCAAGGTCATCGTCATACGCACGCTTTTCTCCATTTTTTTCGTTCGTAATAACAGAGCCGTTGCTTGTTTCACTTCCGGCTGCTGCAATTGTAAGAACGACTCCTACCGGTTTGCAGGCTGCAGCCGTTTTTGTATGTTCGTACAGATCCCAAACGTCCCCTTCATTCGCCAGACCATAAGCAATCGCCTTGGATGAATCAATGGAACTGCCGCCGCCAACTACCAGTATAAAGTCCACGCCTTCTGCCCTGCAAAGTTCAATTCCTTCATATACCTTGGAAAGAAGCGAATTCGGCACAACACCTCCAAGCTCCACATGTGGAATCCCAGCCTCGTCAAGTGCTCCTTTCAGACGATCGATCAGACCGGATCTTACTGCGCTCTTTCCACCATAGTGAATCAATACTTTGCTGCCTCCGGCTTCTTTTACCAGTCTGCCTACCTGTCCCTCAACTTCTTTTCCAAATACAACCTTTGTTGGTGCATAATACTCAAAATTATTTGCCATGTTTATGTCTCCTTTTCATGATTTTTTATACTTTCTGCTTGCTTTGATGATTTTATTATACTTATTTTAAGGCTACATAAACATAATAAATCAGACTAATTATAGAAAAATAGCGACCTTATTATCGTTTATATTATAATTTCAACGTCTGTTTCTCTCCCTGATAAAAAAGTCCTGCCTCTTTCAAAACGAACAGTAAGGATCCGGCTATTGAGAACCATTGTTTTGTACGTTACATTGAACTGGAGTTTAAACAAAAATCATAGTATAATGGAGATATATTAGAAAAATAACGACAGGATTAAGTATAAAATAATAATTATAGGGGGTAAAACTATGCCTGCTTTTTTTCTGGACGATAATCAGGTTGAACGAATCTCGGGAATGACACGGGAATATCCTTACTGTATGCACGTTACAGATATCACGGAATTTACTGTGCCATGGCACTGGCACGAAGAGCTGGAACTTAATTATGTAAAACAGGGCGCTATGAAAGTCATCACCACAAATGCAGAATATGTGATTCACGAAGGAGAGGCGTTTTTCATCAACACTAACGTCATGGAAATGAAAGAAGCGATAAAAAATACGGATGTCCATGCCATTGAAATCGCCCATCTGTTTCATCCGGTTTTCCTGACAGGTCACTTTCAGAGTCTGTTTGAATCCAAGTATCTAAACCCTATTCTAAACAACAGGCAGATCGAGGTCGTTGTCATGACACCGCAGACAAAATCCGGAAAGAAAATGATCCAACTTCTCAAAGACGCAGAAGAATTGCAGAAAAACAAAGATATGGAGTTTCAGACAAGAAACCTCCTGTCAGAGGCCTGGCTGGTCTTAATCGAGGAGCTTAATGAAAATGCACAAAATCTGCCGTCAATTACTCTGACCAGCCAGGAAAGAATTCAATACATGATTTCTTATATACACCGCAACTATGCAGAAAGAATCAGCTTAAAGCAGATAGCCGCCAGTGCCAATATTGGAGAACGGGAAGCACAGCGTTGTTTTCAGAAAACCCTGAACCGCACCCCTTTGGATTACCTGAACGAGTATCGCCTGAATCAGGCAAAAAAACTTCTTAGTGAAACAGACCTGTCTGTCACCCAGATCGCCCTCCAGACCGGTTTTTCAGACAGTGCCTATTTTGGAAAGGTCTTTCGAAAACTGCATCATATGACACCAAAGGAATTTCAGGCAGACTATCAGAAATCAGGATCCAAAAGATAATTTGCTGTTTGAGATGTCAGCCATTCTGTTTCATATTCAAAAGAAAATTGTTTTTCTTCCATCATGCTTCACTTCTTATGTCTTCATAGAGAAAAAGACTCTACGCAAATTTACTTAGAGTCTTTTTCGTGTACTGTCTTTTTGCTATGAATGATTTCACTGCTCCAGCATTGTTTCCGCAAAAATTTCATACCCGCTGGTAGAATCCTGAACAAAAACGTGGGTGACGGCGCCGATGAATTTTCCATTTTGTACCACGGGGCTGCCTTTGAAAGAATCATCTTTCTCTTTGCCGAACAGATCCGATTCATCTCCAAAGCGCATACTCTGAATCACCTCCATACATTCTTCATATTTCAGAACATATGTTGCTTCATTTCCTTTCGGCGAGTCATATTCTGGTGATCGTAGGAATCCAGCAGATCCAGTGCATTGCTATACTTTTCAATTACGGAAAGCACTTGTTTGCTGTCCAGTTCATTCTCCGTCCTTCTCATGATCCGTATCACTTCTCCCAGTTGTTTGATACGATTATCATTCACCGCATATCCTTGCAATATGTACTGTTTTAATACAGAGTTTGCCCAACGGCGAAATTCCACACCACGTTTTGATTTCACGCGATAACCGACGGAAATGATTACAGCCAGGCTATAGTATTCTATATTTCTTTCTACTTCTCGTTCTCCCTCAATTTGAACTGTCGCAAATTTTGCGACAGTTGAATTATCAGCAGATAATTCCTCTTTAAGTGCATTATTAATATGCTTACCAATTGTTTTTACATCTCTGTCGAACAACTGAAACATCTGATTCCGGTTTAACCATACCGTCTCGTCTTCAACCGTTACGGGCAATCTTACCTGATGGTCTTCCGCTTCAAAAAATACAATCTCGTTATTTCTCTGCATCATGCTCCTCCTTTTGCTCTCGATCAGTTTTTCGTACCTTATCTGATACTCGATCAGCCGGGTTGATAAACTTACACATCAGGATCTTGGGCAAATGCAGATGTATGTGAATTATTATGACAGATATGTGAAGCTGGATGATGAGAAATCCACTATAGGAATTTTAATAGTACGAATCCTCATCAAAAGTAAAACGTTTCTGTCTGGCTTCAAACAAATAGCCTTTCCCCATTTCAAGCGCATAACGCGTTCAATTCTCATTAAAATAAGATAATGTGACCACGACAAAATAAACGGCAGCGTATCTCCAAAAAGGCTAAACGTTGTTTCACTAATTCTGTCCCGATAGGTCAAATAAAATTTTCGTGCATTTTTCAGAGTATCCTCTAAGAATCCTCTCCCGTATTTTTCAGTCAAAGCAGCGGACAATTTTCTAATTATGTATTGCCCGTATTTTGCACGTTTTTCTCCTTGCTCTTTAACAATCCATTGCCCCAAAGCATAAACATGCTTAGATGGGAATTTTGCAATCCACAGGTTTCCTTTTTCATCCTTTACCGTAGCCTTGGGGCGAGCCCCTCCAAGAGATGAGCCAGGTGCTAAAAGCTGCCGCAGCCATTTTGTTTCCAATCCACTTTCATCATTTTCAAAGCCCCAACTGGCAGCTTCTAATGTACGCAATGTAGTCCAGGGAGGGGTTGCCAGTTCCTGATCGTCCGACAAAAATAAACCATTTTTTTCAGTTTTAAAACGTAATGCACCCATACGTGCTTTGTCATATACCCCCAATAGATAATCACTTTCGCCTAATTTCTTTGGCTTTCTGTCTTCTCTTCTGGCCAACTCAGCTTCTCTTCTCCGCATCAAAAGTCTTCCCCATCTGTCTGGACATGAATCTGCAAACACTCCGAACAGTTTTTTATCCATTGGTACATAATGTCTTCCGTTATATAATAACAAATCAGGATCCAAAAGATAATTTGCTGCTTGAGATGTTAGCCATTCTGTTTCATATTCAAAAGAAAATTGTTCTTTCCCTCTAATATAAGAAACATAGAGTTTTCCAATTAATTTCGGGTCTGATTCAGTCCAGTTTTCATAGACAAAAATTGTTTTTTCTTCCATTACGCTTCACTTCTTTCTTTTGGCGCACGTTTTCTGGTCACAAGTTCTAAATCCTGCAGCTTACGGCCAAGCTCATCATCCTTTGCTATCAGTAATAAATCCTTATCCAAATTGTTTAACGCATGTAATACTGCCGCATACATTCCAATCGCTACAGTAGGCGCTCCTTTCTCTATAGACCATAGAGTCGCACGACTAATTCCTGCGCGTTCCGCGACCAGTTCTGCTGATAATTTTCTTCGGAGCCTGGCTAATTTGATTTGTTCTCCCATCTGTTCCAGAATCATTTCTGTCTGCGGCGTAATAGTAACTGATTTTTTACTCATCTCCCTCTCCTCCCATCTCTCATATCTTCTATAATAATATACAAAAAATGTTATATTTGTCAAATTTATTAAACATTATTGCATTTATGAAATACATAATGTCTGAACAGTTTTAAGTTCTGGCATTTTTTAATGTCACCATAGAGAAAAAGACTCTACATAAATCTACTTAGAGTCTTTTTCGTGTACTGTCTTTTTGCTATGAATGATTTCACTGCTCCAGCATAGTCTCCGCAAAAATACCATACCCGCTGGTGGAATCCTGGACAAAAACGTGGGTGACTGCTCCGACGAATTTTCCATTTTGTACCACGGGGCTTCCAGACATTCCCTGAACAATGCCCCCGGTGACTGCCAGCAGTTCCTCATCCGTTATGTGTATGACAAAGCTTTTATTCGTATCCTCATGATTCATGTCTATTTTGGTGATTTCCGCGTCGTACTCCCGGACGCCGTCCTCCACACAGCACAGGATCGATGCGGGACCGATCTCCATTTCCTGTTTATAGCCCACTTCCATCTGCCGCAGGGAGATTCCTTCTCCCATATTTCCCTCATATTCCCCGTAAATTCCATTTTCGCTGTTTGACGAAATAGTGCCGATGACATTTTTCGGCTCATAGCGGATCAGGCCGGAAAGCTCGCCGGGGCTTCCCTTGCTGCCCATCTGGATTCCCAGTATCTGTGCCCGGTAAAGGGCGCCGCCTTTAATATTCAGAAGCTCTCCGGTATCCACATCGCTGATGCCGTGTCCCAGTGCACCGTATCTGCCCTGACTGTCCACATAGGTCAATGTGCCGATTCCCTGGGTGTCATCCCGCACCCAGATTCCAAGCTTATATTTTCCCTGTGTGTCCTTTACAGGGGAAAGGGACACGGGAATCGTCTCGCCGTTTCTTACGATCTCAAGGGTTACGTCATCGCCGTCAAGCCCATCCAGATCCTTGATCAGTTCTTTTTTCGTGGAAATCTTCTGCTCATTAAATGCCACGATGTAATCGCCGGGCTTTACGATATTTTTAGCCGG
The DNA here is from genome assembly GCF_964240875.1 of Ruminococcus sp. 5_1_39BFAA. Classification (NCBI taxonomy): domain Bacteria; kingdom Bacillati; phylum Bacillota; class Clostridia; order Eubacteriales; family Oscillospiraceae; genus Ruminococcus; species Ruminococcus sp. 5_1_39BFAA. The sequence continues at coordinate 54,530 of NZ_CAXSVO010000016.1, forward strand.
CTCCTTTGTTTCTCCGCCTTCTGAGAGGATTTCTCCCGTATCTATGATCAGGACACCTTCTGTTTCCATATATATGCCCACAGTACTTCCGCTGACAAGAATGCTCTTTCCGTCCGTAGGAACTACCTTTACATCTTTAATGGGCACAAGCCCCAGCAGCTTGCACGGCAGGAGATAGCTTCCCTCGCCGGAAACTGTGATCGCATCATCAAAGGTGACAAAAGGGCGTTCCAAAAGCATTTCTACATTTTGGCTCCCACCCTTTGCCACATGGATCTCATCCGGTATTTTTCTGTCCAAATACTGGTAACCCAGCACTGCCATTGCCAGCAAATCAAGTCCCAGGCACAAAAAAAGGAACCTTCTGTATCTTTTCTTTCTGTCCATTCTCACCACATCCTTTTCTTCTGTAATGGATTATCCTCCCTTAGTATGTGGTGAAAAGATTTATTTCAGTCTTGTATTTTTATGTACCTGTGCCAATTCTTTCATCTCTCTGGCATTTACCAGAACAGCGTCCGTAATCTCTGCGCCGCCCAAAAGTCTTGCCAGCTCTCTGATAGAAGCATCCTCCGTCAGAGTGTGGATCTGTGTTGCGGTCTCCGCGCCCTCCACATGCTTTTCAATCTCAAAATGGCAATCAGCCATAGCCGCGATCTGCGGAAGATGCGTGATGCACAGCACCTGATGATGCTGTCCGATGACCGCCATTTTTTCGGAAACCTTCTGCGCGGTCCGTCCGCTGATTCCTGTATCGATCTCATCAAAGATCAAAGTCTCAATCTGATCCCGGTCAGCCAGGATTGCTTTAAGCGCCAGCATGATTCTGGAAAGCTCGCCGCCTGACACGATCTTACCCAAAGGCTTCAGACTTTCTCCCGGATTGGTAGAAATCCGGTATTCCACATCATCAAAGCCATTGTCCGTAAAGCCTTTTTTCTTATTAAATGCAATGGAAAAATCCACATCCAGAAAATTCAGGTCCTTCAAACCTTCAATTACTTTGCCTTCCAGTTGTTTACTATATTCTTTGCGGATTTCTGATAAATCATTCGAATACTTCTCCAGAATTTTTTCCGCTGCTGCCAGATTTTCCTGCGACTTCCGGAAAATTTCTTCAAATTTTTGCATTTTTTCCAATTTTTGCTGCTGCCTGTCCTGATAAGCAAGAATGTCACGGATATTTTGCCCGTATTTTGCCTTCAATCCGTTGATCAGGTCAAGCCTTCGCTCCGTTTCATAGAAAACCTCCTGGTCAAAGGTCATATCATCCATATAGGACGACAGCTCCCTGTTAAAATCATTGAGAAGGCTGTCCACTTCTCCCAGCGTATCAGCCAGTGAATTCAGCTCCTCGTCAAACTCTGTCACCCGTGCCAGTTCACGGAGGGCATTTCCCACCATGTCTCCGGCACCTTCTCCCTCGTATCCTGTCATTCCATGAATACTTTGGAGGGAATCAATGATCCTACGCCCGTTGGAAAGCCTGCGGTACTGTTTTTCCAGTTCCTCATCCTCCCCTTCCCGCAGAGCTGCACTTTCGATCTCATTGATCTCAAATTCCAGGAACGCCATCTCACGGTTTCTCTGTTCTTCGTCCATGTCCAGGGACGCAAGCTCTGCCCGGCACTTTTTGTACTCTTTATAGGCATCCCGAACCTTTTCCCTGGCAGGCTGAATTTTTTCCTTTCCATAGGCATCCAGGATCTCAAGCTGCTTATCCTGATAAAGCAGGGACTGATGCTCATGCTGTCCGTGAATGTCCAGCAGACAGGCTGCTGCTGCCTTCATCTGTCCCATGGTAACCGTTTCCCCGTTTATCTTATTGATACTCCTGCCTTCCATTATTTTGCGCGACAAAAGCACCTGACCTTCCTCCGTGAAAATGTCAAGTCTTTCCAGTGCCTCTTTCGCTTTTGGATTTTCTATCTGGAAAAGAAGCTCCACCAGCCCGTAGGGAGCCTTTTCCCTGATCATATTTTTGGAAATTTTTCCGCCCAGAATGAGCTGCATGGAGCCAAGCAGGATCGATTTTCCCGCTCCGGTTTCACCTGTCAGAATGTTCAGACCTGGTCCGAATTCCACTTCGATTTCTTCTATCAGTGCAAGGTTTTTTACGTGCAGATGAACTAACATGGTTGCACCTCCTTACTTCTGTTCCAGGATATGACGGAGCTTCTCCATCACGCCAGCGGCAAACTCTGCGGTTTTGCAGGCGCACATAATGGTATCGTCCCCTGCAATGCAGCCCAGAAGTTCAGGCCATCTCAGAGCATCCAGCGCAGCGGCAACCCCCATTGCCATTCCCGGCACGGTCTTCACCACCACAAGATTCTGTCCCGCATCCACGGAAACCACCGCGTCACGCAAAACTCTTGTATATTTATCTCCAAGTTCCGGCACAGCATCCTTCAAAATAGCATAACGGGACTTTCCGTCCTTTCCTGCTACCTTTGTCATTTTCAGAGCGCGTATATCTCTGGAAACCGTGGCCTGTGTCACCTTGAAGCCGGCATCGTTAAGCCTGGCCGCAAGCTCCTCTTGTGTGTCAATATCATATTGATGAATCAGTTCAATAATCTTTTCATGTCTCGCTAATTTCACAACCAAACCTCCCTGCCGTCCCTTCTCAGTCAGACGGCCAGCCTGCAGGGGAGCTCCCTGACGGCCCATTAACTGTCTCGCATCTTCTGTCTCAATACCTCTACAAAGCTTAAATGGTTCAGCTTTAGTATTTTTGTTTTTACGTCAGCCTTTCGTATCACAATCCGGTCTCCTGTCACCATATGGATTACAGAGTCCCCATCAAAGGATGCAATTCCCCTCTCACAATCCTGATGACGCCCTTTTCCCATTTCCACCGTGATCACATCCTCTTCGGGAAAAACGATACTTCTTGTGTTTAGCGTATGAGGCGCGATCGGTGTCATAATGGTCATGGACGCATTTGGGGAAACGATCGGCCCACCTACGGAAAGGCTGTACCCTGTGGAGCCAGTTGGCGTGGAAATAATGATTCCATCCGCATTGTAGGAATTCAGATATTCGTTGTTGACGAAATTCATGAACCTTACAACACGCAGAGGACCTTCTCTTCCTATTACGATATCATTTAACGCAATATCCTCTCCGATCACCGTTTCGCCCCGGTAGACCGTACCGGTAAGCATCATCCGCTCCTCCACCTCGTAGTTATCCTGCATCAGCTTATCAAGCGCGCCGTAGATTGACTGCCTGTCAACCTCTGCCAGAAAACCCAGATTTCCCAGATTGATTCCCAACAGAGGGATCTCCCTGTGCACCACATCCCTGGCTGCCTGAAGAAGCGTTCCATCACCGCCCAGAACGATGATGCACTGTGTTCCCTCCGGGATCAGCTCCGGGTTTGTATAATGGTAAGGTCCCTCCACCTTTCTCACCGCCTGCTGAACCGGGCATTCCTTTCCCTGCTTCTCCAGGTATGTTACAATGGCATCTGTAAATTCCAGATTTTTATCTTTTTCGCTGTTCGTAATGATATAAAACTTGTCCATAATCTGTACCTTTAAGTATCAAGTTCTCCGTGGGCAGCTTTTACCACGTCCTCCACTGTCACAGACAGGCTGTCAGGAACCTCCGTTCCTTCTGCCCGTTTCTGTAAGTGAAGGAGATATTCAATATTCCCTTCCGGTCCCTTAATGGGGGAAAAGGATAAATGCTGTGGCTCAAGGCTGATGCTCATAGCATAATCCCGCACCTTTTCGATCACTTCACGGTGCACGGCTGGGTCCCGGACTACACCTTTTTTTCCCACTTTTTCCCTTCCAGCCTCGAACTGAGGCTTAATGAGACAAACGATCTCACCGTCCTCTGTCAAAAGATTTCTCACAGGAAGCAATACCTTTGTGAGAGAAATAAAGGATACGTCAATGGATGAAAAGGCAGCCGCCTCCTGGATATCCTCCGGGAGTACGTAACGGATATTCGTCTTTTCCATGCACACCACCCTTGGATCATTGCGCAGCTTCCAGTCGAGCTGACCGTAGCCCACATCAATGGAATAGACTTTTACTGCGCCGTTCTGCAGCATGCAGTCCGTAAAGCCTCCTGTGGACGCACCTACATCCATGCACACCTTATCCTTAAGACTTACGTCAAAGTTTTTCATTGCCTTTTCCAGCTTCAGACCGCCCCGGCTTACATAGGGCAGGGTATTTCCCCGCACTTCTATCTTTACAGTATCGGCAAACATGGAACCTGCCTTGTCCTCCTTCTGGCCGTCCACGTACACATCGCCGGACATAATATATGCTTTTGCTTTTTCTCTGGAGGGAGCGAGCCCGCGCTCCACCAGCATCATATCCAATCGTTTTTTCATGCTTTTTTATACTCCTGAATGGCCTGTACAATGGCCGGGGCACTAAGCCCGATTTTCGCCCGCAGGCTGTCCACTGCGCCATGGTCCACAAAACGGTCCCAGATGGCGATGGGAAGAACCCGGCATTCCGGATGACATGCTTCCATATACGCACATACGTGCTCCCCGAAGCCGCCGCTTTTTACATTTTCCTCCACAGTCACAAACAGCTCATGGTCCTGTGCCAGCTCATCAAGCATATCCGTATCCAGTGGCTTTACAAAACGTGCATTCACAAAGGTCGGGTCATATCCAAGGTCCAGAAGCTGCCTGTAGACCTTTTCACAGATCTCATTCATGCTTCCAAGTGCCAGAATCGCCACCCCGGTTCCCCGGTAAAGCACTTCGCTTTTGCCCTGCTCGATGGGGCTTTTGAATTCCTGCAGCCCCTGATATGCCGTTCCCCTGGGATATCGGATGGCAAAAGGACCGTCTCCCCTTACCGCAAACCGGAGCATTTCCCCAAGCTCCCAGTCATTTTTTGGTGCCATGAGGGTAAGGTTGGGCATCATGCTCAAATAAGAGATATCAAAATTTCCCTGATGGGTTTCCCCGTCCGCTCCCACAAGTCCTGCACGGTCCACTGCCAGAACCACATGAAGCTTCTGCATACAGACATCATGAAGGATCTGGTCCACTGCGCGCTGCAGGAAAGAGGAATAGATGGCAACCACCGGAATCACGCCCCCGAGGGCAAGACCTGCCGCAAAGGTAACGGCGTGCTCCTCTGCGATCCCCACATCAAAAAAGCGGTCAGGGTAAGCCTTTCCAAAGCTTTTCAGTCCCGTTCCCTCCGGCATGGCAGCCGTGATCGCCGTAATCTTTTTATTCGTTTTACCCAATTCTACCATGGTCTTGGACAAAACATCCGTATAGGAGGGCGCCTTCTTTTTTTCCAGGCTCTCCCCTGTGGCGATCTCAAAGGGTCCTGTACCGTGAAAACGGTCAGGATGCTTTCTGGCAGGCTCGTAGCCATGTCCCTTTTCTGTCAGCACATGCACCACCACAGGTCCCTTTACCCGTTTTGCCTCGTTAAACAGCTTCATCATCTGACGCATATTATGACCGTCCACAGGTCCCAGATAGGTCAGACCCATATTCTCAAACAGCATTCCCGGAATAAAAAGCTGCTTGATGCTGCTCTTTGTCCTGCGCACCGTGTCTACCATAGCCGTGCCTATTCTCGGGATCTTCTTTACTGCTTTTGTGACGCCGATCTTCATCCCGGTGTATACCTCTGCCGTACGAAGGGCGCTGAGATAATTTGACATGCCGCCAACATTTTTGGAAATGGACATGTCGTTGTCATTGATCACAATTATAAAATTTGTCTCCAGCTCAGCCGCATTGTTCAGCGCCTCGTATGCCATACCGCCTGTAAGGGCGCCATCCCCAATGACGGACACCACATGATGCTTCTGGCCCAGCAGATCTCTTGCCCGCACGTAGCCAAGCCCTGCAGAGATGGAGTTGGAACTGTGTCCGGCATCAAAGGCATCGCAGTCGCTTTCCTTTCGCTTTGGAAAGCCGCTTAAGCCTCCCTCTTTTCTCAGCGAGACAAACTCATTTTTTCTGCCCGTGAGTATTTTATGGGTGTAAGCCTGGTGTCCTACGTCCCAAATCAGCTTATCTTCCGGAAAATCCATCACATTGTGCAGAGCAAGCGTCAACTCCACTGCCCCGAGATTTGAGGCAAGATGCCCGCCTGTTTTGCTCACGGATTCAATCAAAAAGCTTCGTATCTCATCCGCAAGCTGCTCAAAATCTGCCAGAGGGATTTTATGAATATCGTTAGGCTTTTTTATTTTTTCCAGAATCATTTGTATCCTTCTTTCACTTCCTGCGCCCTACAAGCTCATGGATCAGAACGTTCAGGAATTCATTTTTTTGATTCAGTCCTTCCAGAATAGAAACCGCCTCCCCGGAAAGCTCAGCAACCTTACGGGATGCCGTTTCAATTCCCATCAGTGTCACATATGTGGTCTTATTGTTTTTTTCATCGCTGTGGACAGGCTTTCCAAGCTCTTCCCCTGTACTGGTCACATCCAGGATATCGTCCTGGATCTGGAATGCCAGCCCGATGTTTTTGGCAGCCTTCTCGATCAAATCCGTTTCCTCATCCGAAGCACCCGCCAGAATCGCACCGCACATCATAGATGCCTCTATGAGAGCCGATGTTTTATTTTCATAAATATAGTCCAGCATATCCTTTTCCATGGGCTTGCCGTCGTTTTCCACATCCACGCTCTGGCCTCCCAGCATTCCGGATATGCCCGTTTTTCCAGCCATCACCTTAAGGGCCTTTATGATTCTGTCCGTGTGATCCGACAGATCAAAAGCCTGCAGCATTACCTCATAAGCATAATTCAAAAGCGCAACACCGCTTAAAACGCCCATTGCCTCCCCGTAAACCTTGTGAGTCGTCAGCCGTCCCCTACGGTAATCGTCATTATCCAGCGCCGGAAGATCGTCATGGATCAGCGAATGGGTATGGATCATCTCCATAGCTGCCATAAAAGGCTCCATAACCTTTTCCTGTCCGCCGAACAGACGGTAGGTTTCCTGCATCAGCATAGGACGGAGGCGCTTTCCTCCCGCCAGTATGCTGTAATTCATCGCCTGCGCCATCTTCCCTGCAAAGCCGTCCTCCCCGGGCAGATATTCCCGGATGACAGCCTCAATCTCTTTTGTCCTGTTGTTTAATTCATCTTTGAAATTCACTGAACGTCCCATCCTCATTCATCTGCAGCATCTTTTTCTCCACCGTATCCAGCTTTTCGCTGCAATACTTCAGAAGCTCCATTCCCTTTTTGTACAGGGCAAAGGAATCCTCCAGGGAAGTGTCCCGGTCCTCCAGCTTTTCTGCGAGAACATCGAGCTGCGCAAAGACTTCCTCAATGCTCTCTTCTTGTTTTTTGTTTTCTGTCTCTGCCATATTACCGTTCTTCCCTCCTGATACTGCTAACCTTTGTCTCTATGGTTCCGTCTGTCACGGAAATCCGCAGCACATCCCCTGTTTTAACCTGGGAAATGCTTGTCACGGTTTTCCCTTTTTCGTCTGCAACGTAGGAGAATCCCTGATTCAGCTTTTTCAGCGGCGAAAGGCCCGAAAACCTTTCCAGATAAAGCTCAAGGCTGTACCGCGCCCGCTGAAGCTTTTGCTCCATGGCTCCCTGCAGGGTATCCTCCATATCCGCCAGAAACTGGCGTTTTTCCCGAAGCCTTGCTTCAGGGCTTAAATACTGCATCCGGACCTGATATCTTTCAAGCCTTTCCTGAATCAGTTCCAGTTTTCCGCACATGCCGCGGCGCAGCCGTTCCCTGTAAGAACCGACTGCCTCAACAATACTTCTATAATCGTCAACTGCAAGCTCTGCGGCAGCCGACGGCGTAGGCGCCCGTAAATCTGCCACAAAATCCGCAATGGTAAAATCTGTTTCATGACCCACCGCCGAGATCACAGGGGTGCGGCATTCAAATATAGCCCTTGCCACGATTTCCTCGTTAAAGGCCCATAAATCTTCTATGGAGCCGCCGCCTCTTCCTACAATGATCACATCTACACCTGCCTCGTCCAGCATCTGGATTCCCTTTACGATGCTTTCCGCTGCTCCCTGTCCCTGCACCAGGGCAGGATAAAGGATAAGCTGCAGGTATGGATTTCTGCGCATGGAAATATTCCTGATGTCCTGGATGGCCGCTCCTGTGGGAGCTGTCACAATTCCCAGCCGCTTAATATATTTTGGAATGGGCTGTTTGAATTCCTGGGCAAACATTCCCATATCCTCCAGCTCCTGTTTTAATGCAAGGAATCGTTCATAAAGCGCCCCGGCGCCCTCCAGGGTGATCTCTTTTGCGTAGAGCTGGTACCGTCCGTCCCGCTCATACACATCAACCGTGCCGCCCACGACCACCTTATCCCCGTCCTTCATGCGGAAGGCAAGTCCCCGCCTCTGTCCCGCGAACATAACGCAGCTTAGGGTTCCTGTTTCATCCTTCAGGGAAAAATAAATGTGACCGCTGGTATGGTACTTACAATTCGAGACTTCTCCTTTTACATAAATCTTCTGTAAGAAATAGTCCTGGGTAAACATATTTTTCACATAACGGTTTACCTGCCCTACAGAATATACATTGTTCATACTGTCTCCGTCTCAGACTTCGTTTCGTCTTTCGTTTCGTCTTTTGTCTCCCCGGCATTTGCGATTTTGCCTAAAATACCGTTTACAAAGGAGCCGGAGGCCTCGCCGCCGAATTTCTTTGCCAGTTCCACTGCCTCGTTTATGGCCACTCCTACCGGCACATCCTGGTCGTACCCGATCTCATAGGCAGCCAGGCGCAGCGCAGTCAAATCCACGCGGTTCATTCTCCTGGTTCTCCACCCGTGGCTGATCTCATTTAACTTTTTGTCGATTTCCTCTATATGTTCCATGACATGGGCATATTTTTCCTGAATATATGCTCTGTCCTTGTCCGTAATTTCCTCTATTTCATCGAGATAGATTTCCTGCTGCTCCTTCATCTCATTCTGAGAATTGAACTCTGTCATAAAAAGCAGCTTAAATATGTGCTCTCTCTGTTCCCTTCTTCGCATTGTTCCCTCCTATATAGAAAAAAGGAAAGGTTTACTTTCCTTTTTCATTCTCCATATCTACGCTGGCAATGTGGATATTCACATCAGCCACTTCCAGTCCGGTCATGTTCTCAATGGAAGATTTTACTTTTTCCTGAACCTTCTTGCTGGTTTCCAGAATGTTTTTGCCGTATTCGATATTCAGCGCCAGGTCAACGGTCACAACACCGTCCAGCACCTCTACCTTCACGCCCTTGGATAGATTCTTCATTCCAAGTTTTCCCACCAGCTCATTGGTAATGTTTCCAGCCATGGAAGCAACGCCTTCCACCTCTGTTGCAGCAAGTCCTGCGATGATCGTTACCACATCATCTGCAATGTCCACTTCACCGATGCCTTCTAAATCCTGTATCTTATATGTTGTTCTCTTCTCTGCCATAAAAAACCTCCTGAGGTTAAAATATTCTCCAGTGCTTTACGTAATATTATACCAAAGCAGCCAATAAATTAAAAGTGTTATTTGCTGAATTCTGTTAATATTAAGTCCGGATTTCTGTCCTGGGTCATGCCCACACTCCAGGCATTGACAAACAACAGAAGCGGATTTCCTTTCAGGTCTGTTACCTTCTTCATATCGGAGGTTCCTACGATCTTGTCCACCTTTACCTCGTCCTTGTTTGCGATCCAACGGATATGCTCATAAGGCAGATTTTCCAGACGGATCTCCACATTATATTCATTTTCCAGGCGGAATTTCAGAACATCAAACTGCAGCACGCCCACTACGCCCACAATGATCTCCTCCATGTTTCCGTAAAGCTCCTGGAATATCTGGATAGCACCCTCCTGGGCAATCTGGTTGATCCCCTTCACAAACTGCTTTCTCTTCATGGTATCCAAAAGCCGCACTCTGGCAAAATGCTCCGGTGCAAAGGTGGGGATTCCCTCAAACTCAAATTTTTTGCCCGGGGCGCAGATCGTATCTCCAATGGAAAAAATGCCCGGGTCAAACACGCCGATAATATCTCCCGCATATGCTTCGTCCACAACATGACGCGATTCCGCCATCATCTGCTGTGGCTGCAAAAGACGCATCTTTTTATTTCCCTGCACATGGTAAACCTCCTGGGAGGCGTCAAATTTTCCGGAACAGATACGCATAAAGGCAATCCTGTCCCTGTGCGCTTTGTTCATATTTGCCTGGATCTTAAACACAAATGCGGAAAAATCGTCGTCCATAGGCTCAACCGGACCGCAGTCTGCCAATCTGGGCAGCGGTGATGTGGTCATGGACAGGAAATGCTCCAGAAAGGTTTCCACACCAAAGTTTGTCAGCGCGGAGCCGAAAAATACAGGGGTCAGTTCCCCTTTGCTTACCATTTCCTGGTCAAATTCCGCACTTGCCCCGTCAAGAAGCTCAATCTCCTCAAACAACTGCTCTCTCTGCTCCTCATCCATTACCTGGGAAACGCGGGGATCATCCAGAGCGATCTCCTCAAAATGGCCTTCCTTCGTACCCTTCTGGGTATCGGAAAAGGTCAGTATCTTTTCCGTATTGCGGTCAAACACGCCGCGGAATTTCTTACCTGAGCCGATGGGCCAGTTTATAGGACAGGTGGCGATCCCAAGCTCCTTCTCGATCTCATCCAGCAGATCAAAGGTATCGTTGGCATCCCGGTCCATTTTATTGATAAAAGTAAAAATGGGGATGTGTCTCATCACACAGACTTTAAACAGCTTTCTGGTCTGGGCCTCCACACCCTTGGAACCGTCAATCACCATGACTGCCGAATCTGCTGCCATCAGGGTACGGTAGGTATCCTCTGAGAAATCCTGATGTCCCGGTGTGTCCAGAATATTGATGCAGTATCCGTCATAATGGAACTGCAGTACAGAAGAGGTTACGGAAATACCTCTCTCCTTCTCAATCTCCATCCAGTCAGATACTGCATGGCGGGCCGTCGCTTTTCCTTTTACGCTTCCGGCCAAATTGATGGCTCCGCCATACAGCAGGAACTTCTCGGTGAGGGTGGTCTTACCCGCATCCGGGTGGGAGATGATGGCAAAGGTTCTTCTTTTTTCTATTTCTTTCGTATACTTAGACACGGCTGGCCTCCTGTGATATATTTTCGTCCTTATCTGTCCAGTGCCCCTCAAAGACTGCTTCCTGAACAGTGATATTTATTTATCCAATCATTTACAGCATTCCTATTCTAGTATATGCACGCCTTTACTGTCAAGGGCTAATCGGCTGCTGTTTTGCCTGCTAATCGTAAATTCCGTCTGTTTCGATCTCATAACCATCCCATACGTCTGCGGATGTTTCGCTGTCCTCAGCATCGCTTCCCGTATCAGGCATCATCTCATCCTCTTCCTGACTGATACCAGCATCCTTATTCACTGTCTCGTCTGCACTCTGGCTTAAAGGCGTGATCACAATGCTTTCCGGTGCGATTCCGGTCTTTCTCTTTACAATATCCTCAATCTGGGCGCGCTTTGCCTCCTCCAAAAAGGCATCCGGAACCACCACATCAGCAGTCTCTCCGGTCAGATTGACGATCACGTTTTCAAATCCCTTTGCCTCCAGAAGCAACTCTGCTGCCGCCTCCTTTTCCGTCAGCTCCGCCATGGTAACCATGGAATTAATAGCCTCCTGCTTTTTATCATCCCCAATGTCCTGGTTGTTGATGATATCCTGAAGATCCGCCTTGTTCTGGGAACGGATCTGTTCTCTGGACAGCTTCGCCTGTGCAGCAAAGTTGGATGCTCCTGTAAGTACGGCTTCCCCCGGTGTGCTGGCATCCTGGCTTTCCACCTCTGAGGTAAGACCATTTGCCCCGTTCTCATCCAGAAGGGCTGTTTCATCTGTCAGATCGTAGTCCACATCCTCCAGAATACTGCTGCTGTCCGTACTTGCCGTCTTATCCTTAAAGCCCAGATCCACGTCTGCAAAATTCAGATATCCGGCTACTGCGATCAGAACCGCCAGCGAGGTGATGATCACCTGATTCTTTTTCAATATTTTTTTCACTTTTCCTCTCCTCATTTCATTTTCATTACTTTAATTTTATGGGCTTCCACCTGAAATAATGCCATGACAGCCTGCACAATATTCTGGGATACCACGCCATTATCCGCTCCCTGTGCAGCAATCAGGACTCCTGTGATCTTTTCCGTCCCGGAATGATAGAATTCCCGGGAGTCATTGTCCTCTCCAGTCATGAGAATGACCTGCACCTTTCCCACTCCCTCCACACTGGAAAGAAGGGCCTCCAGCTTTTCCTCCAGCTCCGTCTTGCTGATATTATCCTGCTCTTCTCCGGTTCCTGTCAGAAAACTGCGTGCCGACCCCGCACTCTCAGCTTTTTCTTCCTTTTTATCCGACACCGGAAGGGCGATCACGGTCAGAAGCAGCCCCAGAAGGAGCAGGATCACCCACTGCCGGCTGCCCATCCTGCGCAGCACGGATTTCGCAGTCTCCTTCACTGATTCCCCACTCTGTTCCAAGTGCATCCTTAATCCCCCTCTCCTGCTCCTCATCCGGCATCTCATTCATCCAAAGAGTAAGCTCCAGCCTCTCCCCTTCTATATGTACTTCTGCCTCTGCCGCCTGTATGCCTTTCTCCTGCAAATTTTCCAGAATTTTTTTTCCGATTGCTTCCTCATAGCCTTTTTCCAGATAAACCTTCTGAAGATTTTCCAGATTCTGCTCTTCCCGATAGTTCTCCTCCATTTCGTAAAAAAGCCGGAAGGATTCCGCCGCCTCCCGGCTTTTTCCCAGGATCGCCGCTGCCGGCGCACACATCATAAGAATGAGCAGAAGCCCCATGAAAAAGCGGACATACCGCTCATACTGTCCTGTTGGCACAAGATGGAGCATGGTACTCAAAAGGATATAAAAAACTGCCAGACATTTCATCCAGTCATAAACTGCTTCTTTCATACTCCCCCTCCAAAGCTTGCCATCAGGATCACAAAGGTCAGCATAAACAACACCTCTGCTGTCAAAAGGATACGAAGGAGCAGAGCGCAGCCTTCCCCCATTGTGGACAGACAGCCTACCATACGCTTGTCCGATACAGGCTGTGCCACAGCCGCCAGAAAACGGTATGCCAGAGATATCAGCCCGTAATGGATGACCGGAGAAGCTCCCACCAGCACAAAAGCCACCAGCGCCGCTGCTCCCAGACAGTTTTTTACAAGTACTGCACTTGTCACCACCAGCTCTGTCACCATATTAATGGCATTACCCACAGCAGGAATGGCGCTTGCTGTCTTGCCTATGGCTGTCCGCTTTAAGGAATCCATCACCGGGGCGATCAGCCCCCGCACCACCTGAAGGCCCACCACCAGCCCCAGAAGGGACCGAAGTCCCCATCCAATTGCCGTAAGAAGCAGCTCTGCCATTTTGCCCAGCATGTCCTCCCTGGACAGATGGTTTACAAGCCGCATCAGAATGTACAGATTTACCCCGGGCAAAAGCACTGTGAGCAAAATCCACTGCACCAACCACACAAGGAGAAGCACGCCCTGATAAAAAACAGATGCCGTCGCCGCTCCTGAAGCTGCTGCCACCGCAATAAAATAGGCGGGCGACAAACCCTTCATAAAATCTGTCATCCAGTTCAGGTTCGCAGCCAGCGAATCGCTCAGCTCCCGGAAGGAATCCATGAGGATCATAAACAAAAGGAGATAAACCATATAAAAGCTCACCTCCCCGATCTGCCCATTGTCAAACACAGAAATAAAATTGGCAAACACTGCCCCGATCAGCACAAGGAGAAGCACCCGGAAAAATGTCTCCTTCTCCTGCGCGATACGGCTAAAAAAAAGGCTGTACAGAAATTCCTGCACCGCCTCTTTTGAAAATACCTCATCACCGCTGACCAGCCCCTTCAAGGCTGCTGTAAATGAAAAGCTGTCTTTCCCCAATGCCTCATCCAAAAGGGACTGAACCTGGGAAAAGTCCATATCCCCCATTATCTCTGCCGTAACGCCTTCGGATACCCCGGAATCTTCCTCTGCCCTTACAGGCACGCACAGAAACACGCAGATCCATACTGCCGTCCAAAACGTAAATTTCCATCTCATGCCAGAAACTCCTGAATCGTCTCAAGCAGCGCCACCAGCACAGGCATGCTCAAAACCATGATGGAAAGCTTGCAGAACAGTTCGATCTGCGCGCCTGTTGCCGGATATCCTGCATCCTTGCAGATTCCCGAAGAAAACTGCCCGATATAGGTAATACCGATCATTTTGATCAGGGTGGCAATATAACCGCTCTCCACCGGAAGGCTTTTCCGGATCTTTTCAAGTGCCTCGAAAAGATAAGCAAGCTTTCCCACTGCAAGTCCCAGAATGATCAGACCGATTCCCAGAGTAATAAAACAGGCGTATTCCGGCCTGGTGCTTTTTAACAGAAATCCAAGCATCATACCGCACACGCCCAAAAGAGAGATTTTTACAATATCCATTTGTTTCCCAGCCTCCTACAGTTCAAACAACTGCTTGATACTGTCAAATAATTCATAGATATATGGCACGATCCAGAATAGAACCACCAACAGCCCTGCCAGGCTTACAAGAAAAGCCTGTTCGTCCCTGCCGCTGTGCTTGAGAACCTGGGACAAAACGGAGACCAGAATTCCTACCGCGGCAATTTTAAATATAATACTGACCTCCAATAGCTCCTCCTTTCCTCTTGGCTCTGTCACCAAACCAGAACTGCCAGAAGAATTCCTCCTAAAATCCCCAGACTTTGATACACCTTCTTTTTGCCGGGTATTTCCTCCTGCAGTGCCCTGATGTGTTCCGAAAGTTCCTCCTCATAAAGGGTAAGCTGCTTCACCTGCATGGAAATATCAAGATATCCCAGATGCTCTCCCAGGGAAAAAAACTGCTCTCTCTCCTCCTGCTTCAGTCCCAGTCTTCCCAGATATTCCTCTGCACACTCCCGGAAAAGCTCGCCAAAGGGCTTTCCCGTTCCGGCTCCCATTGCTTTTGCCGTATAGATGAGAAAAGCCCGGTAGTCCCCTGCCATTTTTCCCGCCGCTCCTGTAAAAGCGTCAGAAAGGGAGGCACATCCATAACGGATCTCTCCCTTTAACAAAATGACCATCCTCAGTATCTCCTTCAGGGCCCGCTCCCGCCTGGTAAGCTCCATGCTTTTACAAAGCCCCAATCCTGTTCCTGCAAAAATGATCAAAAAAATCCCTGCCGCTTTCAGCATAAATTCCCATTCCTGTCAAAAATCCCCTGCACAATTCCTGCCCGTTCACCTTTTCCCAAAAGGATGTAGCGCTCGAAAATGCGTTCCCGGACCAGCTTGTAAAAAAAGGGCTGATTCAGCACATCCTCCAGGGAATTGCCGTGAGCTGTGGCAATCAGTTTGCATCCGCAGTGGATCACCGATTCCACTGCCTTAAAATCCTCTTCCTTTCCCAGTTCATCTACTGCAACCACTGCAGGCGACATGGAGCGGATGAGCATCTGCATTCCCTCTGCTTTCGGACATCCGTCCAGTATATCTGTGCGCATTCCCAGATCGTTCTGCGGCACGCCCTGATAGCAGCCTGCCAGCTCGCTGCGCTCATCCACCACTCCCACTGTCAATCCGGGTATATTTTTCCTGCCATTGCTGAGCTGACGGATGATATCGCGTAGCAGCGTAGTCTTTCCGCACCGCGGAGGCGACACGATCAGTGTATGCGCCACCCAGTCCTTCCTTTGTATGTAAGGCATCACCGCATCCGCACAGCCCAGGATCTGATGAGCCAGACGCACATTGATGCAGGAAATGTACTTCATGCCCCGGATGCAGTTCCCGTCCAGAATGACCTTTCCCGTCACCCCTACGCGATGCCCGCCCTGAACGCTTAAAAAGCCCTGGCGAACCTCATCCTCATAGGCATACAGGGAATATCCGCTTACATACTCTAGGGTTTCCTTTAAGTCTTCTCTTGTTACAAGATACTTGTTTTCTCCTTTGCTGTTCAGGAAGCACTCTCCTCCGTCATAGGTAAGAAAAAGAGGCCGTCCCACCCGCAGGCGTATCTCATACACTTTATCATAATCAAGTTCTGCGTCCATCAGCAGCTTGCGGATATTTCCCGCAAACAGGTTCTGAATCTGATTCGCGTCTATCTGTATCACCTCTTTACACTAAAATATATGTGGACAATCCTGTTTTAGTACCACGATTATTTTCAACATAGAAAAGGCAAATGCCGCAGCCTCCCTTTTAATCCCTGAAAAGCCGGGCATTTGCCCATTTCGATTCATATGTCTCCATTTTCGGCAGACTTAATTTCAGTACCCTGTCCACAATATTGACGGATGCCGCACTGTAGGCATAGGCTCCTGATTCAAACAATACATACAGGTCATCGCCCTCCACAAAGATCTGCTCCATCCGTTCCGGAAAGCGGTAGCTCTTTGCGGAGTTTTCATCCACATACAGCCGCTTATCCGACTTTTCATAGAACACAAGCCTGGAAGGCAGAATTCCATAGGAATGGGAAAGCAAAAGCTTGTTCTCGTAAAACGCCATTCCCTGTGCCTGTTCCGATATGGTGGAATAGTCAAGTGGAATCGCCATCTCAAAGTTCATGCCCAGACCCTCATCTATGGTATTGATCAGATTTCCGCTGCCATCGACCGGATATCTGGCAATGGCGCTCTCCGAATATTTCATAAAACATCCCACATACAGGCAGCCCTCATAAAAGGTCATAAAGGAATCTCTCACGATTCCGTAAAGGCTGCATACCTGATTTACGGTAATGGGTCTCTGGCTCTCATCGTAATCGTATGCTTCCAGCGTATCCATGGTGATGCTCACCGCCTGAGCCAGCTCCTCTGTATTGGATGAGTACCACAAAACCTCGTGCTCACTGTCATACGCCAGTCCACCCACATGAGGCTGACCCGGAAGGATCACTTCCTTGATGAAGCGGTGCGTTTCCTTGTCCACTACGTAGATGACCGAGTTATGCTTTTCCGTATGGCAGTAAGCGCTGATCAAAACATATTTATCTGTAACCGCCAGACCCTGGGGTGTCATGGATGTGCACACAGCAGGCTTATCACCTTCGCTGGTTAGCAGGGTTCTGGTGGATTTCAGTCCTGGAATGATATAGGTTCCGTATTCGATTTCTTTTTTTCTGTCCTCAAAGGCAAATGCGACAAGCTCCTCCTTTTGGGACAGCATCTGAATCTGTCCGTTCAGAGTATACACTGCGGCATCCCTGTTGGTGACTGCGCTCTTTGCCGGACGCTCTGTCTTTCCTCTGTAGATAAATGCGTAAGAAGCAAAGGAACCTGCAAGCACCAGTACCATAAGGAGAAGCTTCAGTGCAAAGCTTCGGATCAGCCTTTTCATCCTTCTGTTTATTTTTTGTCTCACGGTTTTCGTCCTTCGAATTGATAGACTTAACAACGGGCTTTATTATAATCGATTTCCATTCGGTTTACAAGATAGGTTTACCGGATTTCTTTTCCCTATTCAAAAGCCCTGCCTCCTCCAGAAATCTGGATGGATCCCGTTCCTTTTCAAACTGGCGTTTCACATAGCATAACGTCAGCTCCTTTTTCGCTCTTGTCATTCCCACATAAAAAAGCCGTCTCTCTTCCTCCAGCGCTTCCTGCAGAACTGCTTTTTTGTAGGGAATGCTTCCCTCATTTACGTTCATGATATAGACCCTGTCATATTCCAGTCCCTTAGAAGCATGCAGGGTGGAAAGGGTCACGCCTTCCCTCTTTACCTCCTGCTTCTTTGCCTGTTCCGCAAGCTTTTTCGTATAAGCCTCTATGTACTCCTCCCATTCAGAAAGAGACTTCATTCCTTTCGCACTCTCCTGGATGCGTTCAAGAACCTCCAGAAGCTCCTCCGGCTTCATCCGGCGATAATCGGCATATTCCCGCAGATATTCCTCATATCCCATTCCCTTGCGTATAAAATTGATCGCCGCGTAGGGATTCAGGGTGGCAAGAATCTTAAGATGGGTTTCCAGCGTGGTGATCCTGTCACACATCCAGTCTTTGTCCTTATAATACTCCTGCAAAGCTTCAAAACGGATCTGCGGTTCTGTCAGTGCATCCCTGGCAATATACCTGTTAGGACGGTTCATGATCTCCAGAAAGGTCCGCCTGCTTCTGTCTCCTGCTGCCATGGCCAGATAAGCCCGCAGATTTCTGCATATCCAGTGGCGGAAAAGATTTGGAAGCTGCTCCTTCATGGTAAAAGGAATCTGATATTCCATCAGCGTTCCCACCAAGCCTTCCGCTTCCTGATTGGTCCGGAAAAGAATGACCGTATCCTCCAGGTTTTCCCCCGCCTCCAGCCTCTGCTTTAGTTTTGCTGAAACCGCCAGATATTCCTCACGGGGATTTTGAAATTCCCGCAGGCATACCGGCTTTCCCTTCTCATTTGGCGTAGACAGCTTTTTAGAAAACCGCTTTTGGTTGCAGCTTACCACCTTCATGGCAGTGCTCAGGATATTTTCACTGCAGCGGTAATTGACATCCAGAAGGACGGTCTCAGCCTCCGAATAGACCTTTTTGAAATTCAGCATGATCTCCGGCCTTGCGCCCCGGAAATGGTAAATAGACTGGTCGTCATCCCCCACAATAAACAGGTTATTCTCCGGCGCTGCCAAAAGACGCACCGTGTCATACTGCAGGTGGTTGATATCCTGAAACTCATCCACCATAATATAACGGAATTTTTGCTGCCAGGCCTGCCGGATATCCTGCCGCTGGGACAAAAGCTGGTAGCAGCATAAGAGCATATCGTCAAAATCCAGTTTTCTTTTCTGCCGCAGCGCATTGCGGTATCCCATAAAAATCCGGCGGAAAACCTCATCGGAACAACAGGAGGCATAGTAGTGTTCCAGGGATATCCTGTTTCCTTTTACCACACTGATCTCCTTTGCCACCTCTTCCAGGAAGTCCCCTTCCTGCGCCATATCCTGACCGTATTCCATCGTCAGTTCCTTCAGGATCCCATATTTTTCTTCCTCTGACAGAATGTTTCCTGCCCCTAATCCGTATGCCTGCTTCAAAATCCCGTAAAATACGCCGTGAAAGGTTCCGAATGTCACATCGCTGCGCGGTATTTCCATAAAACGCAAAAACCGCTCCTTCATTTCTCTTGCCGCCGCTTTGGAAAAGGTCACAACAAGAATAGAGGAAGCGGGAATCTTCCCCTCGCGGATCAGATATGCAGTTCGTTCCACGACTACGGATGTTTTCCCCGAACCGGGGCCTGCCAGGACCATCATTGGCCCTGACAGGTGAGCGATTGCTCTTAATTGAGATGGATTTTTTTTCATTCTTATAACTGGCTCAGCTTTTCAATAGCCGCGCTGACACGTTTCAGCGTTTCTTCCTTGCCAATGATCTCCATGATCTCAGTGGCACCTGCAGGCGTCATCTGTTTTCCGGAAACAGCAGTTCTGAGAGGCCACATAACATAGCCGTTTTTGTAGCCTTTTTCCTTTACAAATTCACTTAAAGAAGCATACAGCGGATCGTTTGTGTAATCCTCCTGGGCTTCCAGTACAGGGAGAACCTCCTTCAATACTGACAGGGAGGATTCCTCTGTGGTTTTCATTTTCTTATGACGGTACATGGACGCATCGTACTCCGGCACTGTCTCAAAGAAATCGATCAGCTCCGGAATATCCGGGAAGGTTTCGATCCTGGTCTGCACCATTGCCGCAATCTTTTTGAAATCGTAATCCTTTTTCAGTACCTGCTTCATGTATGGCAGGGCTTTTTCATAAAAAGCATCCGGGGCCATTTTCTTAATGTATTCCCCATTCATCCAGCGAAGCTTTGTGATGTCAAATACTGCCGGGGATTTATTGATGTGACGGTAATCAAATGCTTTTACCAGCTCTTCCAGCGTGAAAATCTCGTTATTGTCAGCAGGACTCCAACCAAGAAGCGCCACATAGTTTACAATTGCTTCGGAAACAAAGCCCTGATCCAGCAGATCCTCATAGGAGGAATGTCCGGAACGCTTGGAAAGCTTCGCATGGGTCTCGTCTGTGATCAGCGGGCAATGTACATATACAGGGATGTCCCAGCCAAACGCTTCGTAAATACGGTTATATTTCGGTGCGGAGGAAAGATACTCATTTCCTCTCACCACATGGGTAATGCCCATGAGATGATCGTCAATTACGTTTGCAAAGTTGTATGTAGGGTAACCGTCGGATTTGATCAGGATCAGATCCTCCAGCTCCTCGTTGTTTACCGTAATGTCGCCATAGATCACGTCATGGAAGGTAGTCGTCCCTTCGGACGGCATGTTGAACCGGATCACATGAGGCTCCCCTGCGTCCAGACGTCTCTGTACCTCTTCCCTGGAAAGCTTTAAGCAGCGTTTATCATAAATGGAAATCTCTTTTCCGGCTACCACGCGCTTCATATTTTCCAGCTCTTCCTTCTGGCAGAAGCAGTAATAGGCATCGCCCTGCTCAATGAGCTGCTCCGCATATTTTAAATAAATGCCGGATGCCTGACGTTCACTCTGAACATATGGGCCTACGCCGCCGTCCTTATCCGGTCCTTCGTCGTGAAGGAGGCCTGTCTTTTCCAGGGTACGGTAGATGATATCCACAGCGCCTTCTACATAACGTTCCTGGTCTGTATCTTCAATACGGAGGATAAAATCTCCGCCCTCATGCTTTGTGATGAGGTATGCGTATAATGCAGTTCTCAAGTTTCCCACGTGCATCCTTCCTGTGGGGCTTGGTGCGAATCTTGTACGAATCTTACTCATGGTCTTTATGTCTCCTGTTATTTTTTCCGGTCTATTATATACCTAAATCCTTCAAAATGTCCATAGGATTTCCGTGAATTACCAAATCTGCAATGTTGTCAGCAAAATGCTCCGTATTGTTTATCAGAACCAGCTCATCCCCCTCGAAATAGCGCAGGAAGGTGTTTGTGAGGGATGCCTTTAAGGTGCTTCCAAGCACCAGGAGCGTATCTGCCTTTTTCACTTCCTCCGCAGCCTTGGATATCAGCGCATTGTCCACCATCTCTCCCACCATGGAAACACCTGGCCGGATAACGGTGCCGCAGTCTTCACATTTGGGCACGCCTTTGCTGTTCTGCAGGTATTCGACCGGATATGCTTTTTTGCAGTGCGGGCAAAAATTCCTGTATACGCTTCCGTGGAGCTCATAGACATTTTGGCAGCCAGCCCTTCTTGGGAGTGAATAAATGTCTCTGGTGATGATATATTTCAGCTTACCCTGCGCTTCCATTCTCTGAAGGCTGTACAGCCCTTCTCCTACGGTTCCCAGATTGTTCAGCATGTCATTTTTGTAAAACTCATAGAATCGCTCTACCCTTGTATTGAAAAAGGAGACATTAAACAATTCATCCGGAGAATATCCATATTTTGCCTCAATGTCATAGGAGTCACTTTCATCACGGTAATTTGTGCATCCGCACTGGGAACCGATGCCCACTCCGAACAGGCAGACCATGTATTTGCTCCTGTCTATCACCTCTCGCAGATAGCCTAATTTATCCCTATACGAATCAGCCATATTCATTCCTCCCTTCGGGCACCGCACGCTTATCTATGCGGAAGCCGCAGGCTTTTTTTTCATTATACCCCTCTCTGCCTCGCTTTTCAACTAAACAAAAAAAATCTCCCGCAAGCACCCCGGCTTCGGAAGATTTTCATTCGCTTCAGGCATCAACGCCTCTGTCCTTCAGATATTCAATAACATCGCCTACGGTATTCAGCTCCCCAAGCTCTTCTGCCGGGATCTCGAGACTATACTCGTCCTCCAGAGCCATAACCAGCTCGAACAGATCAAGGGAATCTGCTCCCAAATCATCCTTAAAGGATGTGTCCGCTGTAATTGCGTCTGCCTCACAGTTTAACTGTTCTGCAATCATTTCTCTCATTTTTTCTAACATTGCTTTCTCTCCTTTAGAATATATCCGTAACTATCCAGAATACAGTATTCTGAGCACCGTAGCCATAAGAACACCGAACAGCTACAATGTCTTATGCTGCGGAAAGTATATAATTTGCGCGCCTGTTTGTCAAGACATTTTCCAGAAATTTCATACTTACGCCACTCTACATCGTGAACTCCGGCTCCTGGAATTTTATCTGCCGCGCCACGCTCAGCGCCAGTCCCATCTCAGCCATCAAAAACAGAATGGACGTACCTCCATAGCTGATAAACGGCAGCGTAACGCCCGTATTCGGCATCAGGTTCACCACGACTGCAATATTGAAGATGACCTGAAGAGCAATATGTATAAAAATCCCGGTCACAAGTAAAGAGCCGAACATGTCCGGCGCGTTCTGCGCGATGAAAAACAGCCGGTACAGCAGATAGGCAAAAAGCGCCAGCACGATAATGGCGCCGAAAATCCCCAGCTCCTCACAGATAATAGAAAAGATCATGTCGTTCTGTGCCTCCGGCACGCTGCCCAGCTTCTGGATACTGTTTCCCAGTCCCCGTCCGAAAAATCCGCCGGAACCGATGGCATACAGCGCCTGAAGGGTCTGATAGCCGTCTCCGCTGGCGTAATCCTCAGGATGGAGCCACACCAGAATACGCTGGAGCCGGAAATTGTCGCTCTCCTCCATCACGCTGGAAAGGACTGCCACTCCGACCGCGATTATAAGGAGCCCGCCCGCTGCAAGAAGCAGGAAGGGTCTTGTATCCGGATGCGCCATAAACACCAGACCTGCCGTAATACAGAAAATAATGATAGCGGTACTCAGGTTATCCGTAAAGACATAGGCTACAAGCGCCTGCACGCCGCCTATGGCTGCCAGGACCATGCAGGCCTTCAACGTCTTAACCTGTTTTCCCATCTGGACGATCATATAGGAAAGGCTGACGATCACGGCGATCTTTGCGATCTCCGCAGGCTGGAACTGAGGAAGCGGTCCCAGCTTCAGCCATCTCCTGGCGCCGTGGGAGGACACCCCCAGGGGCGTTTTTACCAGCACCATAAGTCCCAGGGATACCACGTATAAAATGGTGGTGAATTTTGTCAGAATATGGTAATCGAACCAGGAAATTCCCAGCGCCATGACAATGCATGCCGCACTGATCTCCGCCTGTTTCTTAAAATAAAACATATCATCGTTATGGTCCAGCTGCGCCACGTAGGAGCTGGTACTATACAGCATGATCAGTCCAAAGCACGTAAGAAGAATGATCACCGCAACAAGGCTGTAGTCATAATAATCGGACTTGACTCTTTTTCTGGCTCTGCTGCGTTTGGCAGCTACGGATTTTTTCCGTTTCTGCACCTTTGTATTTGCCATTGCATCACCTGACTCTCTTATAAAAGTATTTAGGAAGTGTTCATATTATACCATGGTCACTAAGCTCATGCTGCGCCTGCGGCTTGCATTCACTAAGTGTCCAGGCATATGTTCTCACTAGATTCGCCACTGCGCCTCTCGGCTTGTGCTCATCAAGTGTTCACATTATACCATGGTCACCTCCCGTACGCAATGAAAAATCTGTCAGGCGGGCTGCGTCTGCCATCGACCTTATTTCAGATATGCTTCCAAAACGGCGCGGTCTTTTTCCACCACATAGCCGCTGCCGCCCCGTTCTTTCACATCCTCAGTCATGCTCAGGAGGAGAAGCGGTGTCTCACTGCTCTTATCCGTTGTAAACACAGCAAACCAGCCAAGCTCTGTGCCGTCCGTATCCTCCTGGGATGCCTTGATCTCCGCTGTCCCGGTTTTTCCCGCAAGGGATACACTGTCAAGATGTGCTCCATAACCGGTTCCTTCCGGATTGTTTACCACCATCTCCATCCCCTTAAGGACCTCTGCCACAGTTTCGGAAGAAAATGCCGAAGATATCCATGTGGATGGCTGGATCTGCTCCTGATAAAGAAGCCGCGGCCGGATCACATTTCCTTCATTGCTAAAGGCTGTATACAAAGCTGCCAGATGCACTGGGTTTATAAGGATCTGGCCCTGTCCGTAACCGCTGTCCGCAAGCTGGATCTCTGACTCTATACTTTCCGTATTGGAATACTGCGATTTTTCCATAAGGATCTCAAAGGGAAGCGTTTCCCCGAAACCCATATTTTTCAATGAATCACACAGCCGTTCTGAGCCGATCCTCATTGCAGCCTTTGCGAAATATATATTGTCAGAATACATCATTGCATTTTCAAGAACAGCAGGCGAATAATCATGAAGAGTGGTGACATAATACGCTCCCCACGAGCTGTCCTTCTGCCAGCTAAGACCTTCATAACCATAATCCTGCGCCGGGTCAATGGCACCGCTTTCCAGTCCGATTGCAGCAATAATGGGCTTAAAAGAGGAACCGGGACACCAAATCTGACGGAATCGGTTATATAAGGGTCTGTCCTCATCATTGTTTAAGCTTTCCCATTGGCTGTCAGACATTCCCAGCACAAAAAGACTGCTGTCATAGGAAGGCGTGCTCACCAGTGCAAGCACTTCTCCCGTGTAAGGATTCATGGCAACTGAACAGCTTTTATCCTCCTGAAACTGCTCATACAGCGCCCTCTGCATCCAGGAATCTATGGTCAGCCGGACATCCACCCCATCCTGGACAGCAATATCTGCCAGAATGGACTTCGTATCCCCATTTGCATTTTCAATGTAAATCCGGCAGCCATCCTGACCCTTCAGCTCTTTTTCGTAAAGCCCTTCCATGCCGCTCCGTCCGATCACGCTGTCTGCGCGATAGCCTTCGCCTTTATGCTCCTCCAGATCCTCCGCAGTCACATTCTGGACATACCCGATAAGATGGGCGGCTGCCTCACCCAGCGGGTAAGCGCGGACACTTGTGTCAGTCAGCATAACTCCCGGAATATCCAGAAGCTCCTCCTCCAGTTCATTCTCATGAAGAAATGCTTCCCCCAGAAGCATGTCTGATACGTCTGGTACATGCGCTTTTGAAATGGTTTTTACGGGTACAAAAGAATCATCCTTAACCCATTTCGCTTCAAGCTTTGTTTCTATGCTTTTTTCATCCATGTCAAGCATCTCTGCCAACCGCCGGACAGTCTCATACTGATCTTTCATCTTGCCTGGTACGATTCCCACAGAGGTCGCCACTCCTTCACCTGCCAGAACATTTCCATTTCGGTCAAGGATCCTGCCTCTTTTTGCAGCTTTTGTTGAAACCCGCACCACATCTGAGGCCCCCAATGACGGAAAGATCAGCGTGTCATCCCATAACAGCTCATAGCTTCTTTTTCCCTTCACAAATCTTGCGCTGTTCTCAAAGCTAATCTCTCCCGCCAGCGTGTCCATGGAGCATTGATAGGACACAGTTTTCCCGCTGTCAGCAGTTCCCAGGATTTCCACGCGGACATTCTGCGCCTCAATTCCTTCGTATATCCTGGAGTTTCTTTCTATGAAAGCTTCCTCTGTTATATTGCCGGATTCCTCTGCCGCAACAAGCTCATACATTTTCTCATATTCTCCGGTTTCAATATACCCTATGTACTTCTTCAAAAGCTCTTCCGGTTTTTCCCACATCAGACGGGGTACCAGATAACATACGGCGATTCCCATACATATCACCAGAAACGCCAGACAAATAATAAGTTTCTTCTTTCTCATATTCACATCTCCCAGTTGTTTCGATTTATGCACAAATTTCTCATTATCATAACATATCAAGCTCACTCCAGTGTAACAGAGTCTTTCTTTTCTCTGAAAAATATGCTAATCTATAAAAAAGTTCTGTATATTCATATCGAAAAATAATCCAGGGAGACTTGCCATGAAAGAAAAAATTTATACCATTCCGCTTATTGATGCCTTTAAAGCCGGAGATGAATGCCCGTTTTGCTTTGTGGAACGTCAGCTCGAGCAGCACACTATGGACTTTGTTCTGGGTTCCGGCGCTTCCTACATGGAGGATGATGTACGTGCCGAGACAGATTTGGAAACTTTTTTTGATATGTACCGCAAAAATCCGGAGTTTAGAGAACTGTTCAAAAACAGCAAGGGGTTCTGTATCCCTCATTTCGGCGATCTTGTGGAGGCCGCTGAAACCGCCCTTTCCGATAAAGCCAAGAGAGAATTTCTCGATATTCTTCTTCCCATGATGGAAGAAAATATGCAGCGTCTCTGTGATGATCTGGACTGGTTTTGCGACAAATTCGACTACCGCAACAAGGACGCAGACTGGCGCACTTCCAAGGATGCCCTTCCCCGCGGAATGCAAAAGGCCGCCGGAGGTTATCCGGCTGATGAGCCATATACGATGGATAAATAACATGCTGCCCCGGCAAACGCCGGGGCAGTTTTTCGGAGTATGCACACATTTCTCTCTTTATGACATAAACTATAAAGAAAGCTTTGGCAAAACAGAAAGGATTCTTTCATGGAAAATTATCAGATGAACCGTTCGGGCGGCCGTCCTTATAATAGAACCTGCGGTATGATGAATTCCCCCATGCCAGTCAGACGGGAAAGAAATGACAGAAGACCCTGCCCCTGCGAAAAGCAGGAAAAGAGATGTGACTGCGTAATGCCGGGAACAACCTCAAAGGATATGGAGATGTATACACATCTTCAGTATTTGCCGGCAGCCATGGCATACGTACCCTGCCAGGAGCTTACCACGACCTTTGAATTAGGCTATGCTCTGTCCGTAGGGACCATATTCCCGCAGCTTTGCAAGCCGTTCTGCGGAATGAGAGGAGGATGTAAATGATGCGCCAGAATGAAAATTCTTCCAGGTCAAGGCTTCTGCAGAGCATTAATGAGGTAAGCTTTGCCGTAAACGATATTCTCCTTTATCTGGATACCCATCCCTGTGATGAAAAGGCACTGGCATACTATAAAGACGTTGCGGAACAGAGAAGAAAACTGATGGATGAGTATGCCCGGACGTGCGGTCCGTTGACTGTTGATGATGCTCTTTTGACAGGCGGAGATACCTGGAAATGGATGGAACAGCCATTCCCATGGGAAAAGGAAGGAGCGTGAATGAGTTATGTGGAATTATGAGAAAAGATTGCAGTATCCAATCAACATTACGACTCCCAACGCAAAAGTGGCGCAGTATATCATGAGTCAATACGGCGGCCCCGACGGCGAGATCGGCGCTTCCATGAGATACCTGTCCCAACGTTTTACCATGCCGAACCGGATGGCAACCGCTGTTTTAAATGACATCGGTACAGAAGAGCTTGCACATCTGGAAATGGTTTCTACCATAGTCCATCAGCTTACAAGAGGGCTTTCCATGGAGGAGATTGAAAAGTCCGGTTTCGGGCCGTATTATATCGACCATACGGTAGGCATCTGGCCACAGGCAGCAGGCGGCGTTCCCTTTAATGCCTGTGAATTCCAGAGCAAAGGCGATCCTATTACAGACCTTTTTGAAAACCTGGCTGCCGAACAGAAAGCCCGCTCCACTTACGACAATATTCTTCGTGTAGTGCGCAACATGCCGGAGGTGGCAGATCCCATCCGTTTCCTGCGCGCCCGCGAAGTAGTACACTTCCAGCGCTTCGGTGAAGCTCTGCGCTCTATCCAGGAGCAGTTGGATGCGAAAAACTTCTATGCTTTTAACCCGAGCTTTGACAATCCCTGCAAAGCGAGCTGTGATGATTGCCAGAAAAAATAAGGAGAACAGGAGCTGCTGCCCACAGATTCGCCATTGTCTGTGGGGCGGCAGCTCTGGTCCTGCCAACCTGCCTTATAACGGGCAATATCTTCTGAAAATACCTGTTTCAAAATGCAGACAACAGTGCTATAATATGCTTACCGTATCATGGGGTGTTTTTTCACCTTTCATTTTCTTGTATACGGTCCTTACTTCAGTCAGATATTACCGGGGAAATCGCGGAATATTTGACCCTGCGGGAATAAATTTACTTATTTGGAGGAACTATGCAGATAATTATTGTTGGGTGCGGTAAAGTCGGACGTACCCTTGCAGAACAGCTACAGGAAGAAGAAACCGACCTAACCCTTATCGACATTTCACCGGAAAAGATCAATGCTCTCTCCGATGATATTGATGCCCTTGGTGTTGTAGGAAACGGTGCCAGTATTAATACGCTGATGGAAGCCGGAATTGAGACAGCCGACATTCTGATCGCAGTCACAGCCTCGGATGAGCTGAACCTTCTCTGCTGCCTTATTGCCCAAAAAACCGGTCACTGCCACACCATAGCCCGTGTGCGCAATCCTGTTTACAGCAAGGAGATCGGTTTTATTAAAGAGCGTCTTGGCGTTACCATGATCATTAATCCGGAACTGGCAGCCGCGCAGGAGATTTCCCGCCTGCTTCGTTTTCCATCAGCCATCAAGATCGATACTTTTGCCCGCGGCAGAGTGGAGCTTCTGAAATTTAAGGTCATGCCTGAATTTGGTCTGGACGGAATGAGTATTTCCACCATGACAGATACCTTCCGCTGTGATATTCTGGTCTGTGCGATTGAGAGCCGCGGAAACGTATCCATTCCAGGCGGTAATCATATTATCCACGATGGAGACATGGTTTCTATTCTTTCCTCTCCATTAAACGCAGCATTGTTTTTCATAAAAATAGGTCTGAAGACTCATCAGGTAAAAAGTACCATCATAGTCGGGGGCGGCACCATTTCCTATTATCTGGCCCTTGCCCTTCTGGCTATGAAAATTAATGTCAAGATCATCGAAAAGAACAAACAGCGCTGTGAAGACTTAAGTGACCTGCTTCCAAATGCCACGATCATAAACGGCGATGGAACTGACCGTGCCCTTTTGCTGGAGGAAGGTCTGAACAATGCGGAATCCTTTGTTGCCCTTACTAATCTGGATGAGGAGAATATCTTCCTCTCCCTTTTTGCAAAAACGGTATCATCCGCCAAGCTAATCGCAAAGGTAAACCGTCTGGCATACGATGATATTATCGATGGTCTGGATATAGGAAGCGTTATTTATCCAAAATATATTACTGCGGATTACATTCTCCAATATGTACGCGCCACCCAGAATTCCATTGGCAGTAATGTGGAAACCCTGTATCATATTCTGGACAATAAAGCCGAGGCACTTGAATTTGTTATCCGTGAAAATTCTCCTGTGATCAACAAGCCGTTGTCTCAATTAAACCTTAAGAAAAATCTCCTGGTAGGATGCCTGCACCGAAACGGCATTGTCCGCATTCCACGTGGTCAGGATACCATCCAGATTGGGGATACTGTTGTTATTGTCACAACCAATAAAGGTCTTCGCGACATCAGCGATATTCTTGACAAGTAAAGGAGAAGACCATGAACTATTCCATAATCATTTTTATTCTTGGATGGATTTTTAAGCTTGAAGCAATTTTCATGCTGCTTCCCTGTGTGACAAGCATTATTTACCGCGAAAAAGATGGCATTGCATTCCTGATCACTATGCTGATCTGTCTGGCAGTTGGGGTACCTCTTACCAGAAAAAAACCGTCTAACAAGGTGTTTCACACAAAAGAGGGCTTTGTTACCGTGGCTTTGAGCTGGATTGCTCTCAGTATTATCGGAGCCATTCCCTTTGTCATTTCAGGAAGTATTCCAAATCCTGTAAATGCGCTGTTTGAAACAGTGTCCGGCTTTACCACCACCGGGGCCAGCATACTTCCTGCAGTGGAAAATCTTTCCCGATGTGTGTTGATCTGGCGATCCTTTACACATTGGATCGGCGGCATGGGTGTACTGGTATTTATCCTTTGCCTATTGCCTCTTACCGGAGGCTACCATATGAATCTGATGAAGGCGGAAAGCCCGGGACCTTCCGTAAGCAAACTTGTCCCCAAGGTTCAGTCCACGGCAAAGATCCTGTACTCCATCTACATCGCCATGACCATCCTGCAGATCATTTTCCTTTTAGTTGGAAAAATGCCTTTGTTTGATTCTCTCTGTACCGCTTTTGGTACCGCAGGAACCGGCGGCTTCGGAATTAAAAATGACAGCATTGCAGGCTACAGTACCTATCTTCAGGTCGTGATAACCATATTCATGATACTTTTTGGCGTCAACTTTAATATTTACTTCCTGCTCCTGATGAAAAAGTATACGCAGGCATTCAAAAACGAAGAGGTCCGCTATTATCTCGGAATCATTGCAGTAGCGATCCTCCTCATTACCTTTAACATCCGTCATATGTTCGGCAATATCGGAATCGCATTCCAACAGGCCGCATTCCAGGTAGGTTCCATCATAACCACCACCGGCTTTGCCACCACAGATTTCAACCAGTGGCCTGTGGTATCCAAAACGATCCTGGTGATTCTGATGTTTATAGGCGCCTGTGCAGGCAGTACCGGAGGCGGTATCAAGGTTTCGCGCCTTGTTATCCTCTGCAAAACAGTGCGGAAGGAGCTTCATATTTATCTGCATCCAAATGCTGTGAAAAAAATAAAAATGGACAACAAATCCATAGCTCATGATGTTGTCCGTTCCACCAATATTTTTCTGATCGTTTATGTACTGATTTTTTCCGCTTCCGTCTTATTGATAGGCTTTGACAACTATGACCTTACTACCAATTTTACTGCTGTTGCCGCTACCTTCAATAATATCGGACCCGGACTGGAGCTGGTTGGTCCTGTAGAAAACTTCGATCTGTTTTCGCCTCTGTCGAAATGTGTATTGATTTTCGATATGCTGGCAGGCCGATTGGAAATCTTTCCTCTCCTTCTCCTGTTTAAGCGGGACACCTGGAAAAAATTCTAAAATTCAAAAATACCTTAAGCAGGGCAGTTGTCTTTTCTACGGAAACCTGATAACTGCCCTGCTTTTTTCTTTATCTGTTACCTGCAAAATACTCTCTGTCTGCAGATATCGGAATAAAGCTCCATTCCTTTCACATCGATCACTTTTATCACATTCTCAAATTCCACCGATTCCGGAAGTATCTTTCCCAGAAGATTTTCTCCCTCAAGCTTTTCCTCATGGAAAACCACACCTTCCTGTTCCTTGAACAATGCAATATAAAACACTCCGGATTCCACCAGATCCTGGAAGAAATGGCTTCCGTATGACAGCTCCGGCATCAGTCCTTCCGATTGATAGGAAATTTCACACATTGCAGCCATATTACTTATCTCTGTAAAATGTACCGGAACACCCAAAGATGGTGTGGTGGTTCCCCATCTTCCCGGTCCCATCAGCAGTACGTTTTCTTCTTTTAAAGCATTGTTCAGTTTTCCGATATCCCTGGCAATCTGGTATTTATCCTGCTCCGGACAAGCCAGATACTCATGGATATCCACGAAAATCACTTTATCCAATTCAATCCTGAGATTTCCGCCCATGAAATTTCCTTCGGAATAAAACAGACAGTCATCAGTAGATTCCAGCTTCGGTATTTCCACGGTTTTTCCCAGACCTCTTGTCTGCAGTGGTCTGCACTGTACCAGATTAAAGAAGAAGTCCTTTTCATTCTGGAAATTCACAGTAAACTCAATGTCAACAGGATAATCGTATTCCCCTGATAAAAGCTTTAAGGTCTTTTTCATAATATCGGGGAATCGTGTATCCGAAAGCATTTTTCGGAAATTTACGGTAAACGGTGTCGGAATATTGGTGTAGCCCAGATACCGCAGGCGGTCCGCCTCCGCATAATCCATAGTGAAAAACAGATTTTTTCGCACCTTAATATCCAGCTTTATCAAATCTGTAATTTCTTTGCTGCACCACCTGTTATTGGGCAGATCCAGTACATCCGCCTTGTGCTGGGAATATTTGCGCTCATCCTGGGCAGTGAGAAGCGGCAGCCTGGATGGATCGTCCAGCGCCACAATCTTCACATAATCGCCGATCACACGGTCCACAGCCCGTGTTCCAAGTCCGAATACCAGACGCAGCATTCCGGCATCCATATCCATATTTTTGTCCCAAACATAGAGGTTCGAAGAGTTGCCCACTCCCGCTGCATGAGGGAAGAAATAATCCCCGTAATAATCTCCCGATACCCTCTGTACCAAAATCGCCATCTGCTCATCCTTTAATGCAAGCCCTCTTTGGCGGCGATACTGAAGCGCATCAGGATTCATGGTGCTGGCATATACACGGCGCACCGCATCCTCAAAGGCATGGAGACGTTCCTGAGGAGTTCCCTGATTCACACAAAATACGCTTTCATATTTTCCGGCAAAAGCATTTCCAAAGTTATCTTCCTGCAGAGAACTGGAACGCACGATCACCGGGGACTGTCCAAAATACTCCAGCATATGAACAAATTCTTCCTCTATGATGGATGGAAATACACCGTTCAGCAGTTTTTCCCGGAAGGAATCTGCCATGGAAAAGTAGCCTTCTTCACTTTTTTGCTGAAGTCTAAGCTCCCACCAGCCGTTTTGCACAATATAGGTATAGTACACATCAGCCCCTATGAAAAAAGAATCGTCCGGTTCCAGATATGCCTGGACTTCCGCCATCTCTCCCCGGGCATTTTTTATCATTTTACGCGCCAGGAGCATGCCAACACTTTTTCCACCGATATAGCCTGTTCCTACCTCTCTGGATACGATTTTCAGCAAATCCTTTAATTCAAAATGTTTCCGGCTCAATTCCCGGATTCTTTTTTCTTTTCCAATAAAAAGGCTGATCAGAAGGTTTTTCATCTCCTCCTGCTCCTCCTTTGGTTCTTTCAGCAGCTTCCTGGCCGCATCCATGGTCACATTCCAGTAGTCCAGACGTTTTTTATCCCACTCAAAGCCGGAAAATAATTCAGCCGCCTTTGTGCTGGAAGTGATACTCTCAAATTTATCTCCGTCAATATGGTGTGGAAAGAACATGGTTGGGGAATATCTTCTATCCGCTTTCAAAGGATGAATGTACATATTGCCCTCGATCATATATAAATCGAACAGGCATTGGGTTGTCTCACGGATTCTGGCAATGGTATCAAATACGTGGTTATTGCGTTTGATTGCAAAATAGGCTACTGTATCCAGTATATACAAGTACGGACAGGTGACCTTGAAAAAGTTTCCGATCATAAGATCTGAATACCAGAATTTCAGAAGCTCTGTGAGACAGTCAAATACATAGAATACGTCTCTTCCTTCCTGTTCCGCGATCTGATGTACATTGGTGGCAAACTGCTCGAAGCCCTGTGCAGCATCCACATGATAAACCTGGATATCTTCAGCCTCTTCCAGTACAGGCTGATGGCTTCCGAAACGCACGTATACAATACGTCTGCCGTCTTTTCTCGCCTGATCGATATACGGCCGCACGACCTCCATATAATCTTCGATCTCATCGATCTGCCATACCACGTTGTCTCCCATGCGCAGCATATCAATGGATTTATCAAACCCGGTCATTCCTGTGCTTACTTTAACATGTTTTTTCATTGCCTTCCTCCATTTCTTTTTAATCTATTTTGCATCTTCGTATCATATGCAAAGAACCTGCCACTACGCAAGGTACGCCTTCGGTGTGGCAGTTCTTTATGTATCCCTAAGCACGAAAAGGCGCTCTGCAATATGCAGAACGCCCTTGTTCCTCTCTAAGCCTATATTCACGAAAGAATCAAATACCTAACAGCTTACTGCGTGGTATTTGACTTAATTGGAGCCGCACCATCAGTATCCTAACTCCCAGTGTTCGGATGGCGACTTATTAGTGGAGCATACGGGACTTGAACCCGTGGCCTCCACACTGCCAGTGTGGCGCGCTCCCAACTGCGCTAATGCCCCGATGCGAAGATTATAGCATAGAACACACTAAAAAGAAAGATGATTTTCTATTTGTTTCACAAATTATTCAAAAGCTTATCACATTTTTATCACATTTATTAAGTATATTATTACATGTAGAAAGCAATAAGTCTTTCTTAATTTAATATTTTTCTTTTTCATACGCGCCGGTACGAAAGTACCGGCCTCCTTCCATTTATAGGGATTTTTATACGCCCTCACAGTTAAACGACGGAATAAAGCTTTCCTTTGCTGTTTCTCCCTCTTGAAAAAATCCGTTTTCAATTCCCATTTCTAATGCCGCATTTAAAACCTTTTCATATTCCCTCAGAGTCACACGACGGTTTAGCTCCTCATATCTTTCCTGATGCCGTAAGGGAGTATACTGATTCATAATGCTGATATATATATCATTGTGATAGGTCTTATGGAGATATTCCAACACCTGAATCGAGTTTCTTGTATGTCCCGGAAGAATCAGATGGCGCACAATGGTTCCCTTTAAAATATAACCATCTTCTCCAAATTCGCATTTTCCAGTCTGACAGACCATTTCTTTTATGGCTTCTTTCGCATAATCCGGATAGTCTGGTGCATTTGAGAATTTTTTTGCCAGATCAGGATCCAGATATTTTAAGTCCGGCAAATATATATCGATCAATCCATTCAGCATATGAAGCGTTTCCGCACACTCATATCCACTGGAATTATATACCACCGAAATGGATAAACCGCGATTTTTCGCTGCTTCTAACGCATCTACAATCTGAGGGACATAGTGTGCCCCGGTCACCAGATTAATGTTTGCAGCTCCCTTTTGCTCCAGTTCAAGGAATATATCGGAAAGTCTTTCCGGTGTAATCTCTTTTCCTCTGTCTCCTACTGCAATGTCCCAATTTTGGCAATAACAGCAGCGCAGTCCACAGCCTGCGAAAAATACAGCTCCGGAACCTTTTTTTCCGGATATACATGGTTCCTCCCACATATGCAAAGCAGCACGGGCAGCCCATATGGTGCTGTCCATGCCGCAGTATCCTCTATGACCGTTCAATCGGTCTGCTTTGCATTTTCTGGGACATAATGTGCAGTTTGACAAAATATCCTGATATTTCATTTTAGTGTCCGCAGCTATGGCTTCCACAGGAATGGCCCTCCCCATGGCTTCCGCAGTCATGATCTGCGCTTCCGTGATGATGGTTGCATACTGTGTCAGGGTTGTAATTCAGGCTGCCGGTAAGATAGGATTCCACCTGTGCATCCGCATCTCCGCTTGCTCCCGGGAAAAGCTGGATTCCGGCTTCTGCAAGGGCATTTCTGGCTCCGCCGCCGATGCCGCCGCAAATCAATGTATCTACGCCATGTGCTTTTAAGAATCCTGCCAGGGCACCGTGTCCGCTTCCATTTGTATCGATAATCTCTGAGGAAACAATTTTTCCGTCTGCCACATCATAAACTTTGAACTTCTCAGTGTGTCCGAAATGCTGAAATACCTGTCCGTTTTCATATGTTACTGCAATTTTCATAATGTAATCCCCTTTCAAATCTTTGTTATGATTTTTTATGCCAAAAACCGGGGGCTCCGGACAAATATCGTAATTGCCCCCTTCAATTCTGAGTCTGGATGCCTCCACCAAATAGCGTGCAATCTTTTTTCTGGCCTCTGTGTAAAGTGTCTGTACTGTCGCACGTCCTACCTCCATCCGCCCGGCACACTCTTCCTGCGTCATGCCCATATAGTCAATGAGACGAATGGTTTCGTATTCCTCGACAGTTAGAATGATCTCGTGCAGACAGTCTGTTTGGGTTGCTGAAAAATATGTGGTACATATGGGCATCCGACAGACTTTTTTGGGCTTATTTGGTCTTGGCATAGCTCACCTCCGTGTTATTGGCATATGTTTATTATTAGTATAACATATAATTAGCATATGTCAATAAATATATTTACTGTTTATATATGCAAAAAAGAGCAACCTTTTGGTTACTCTTCGTATCTTTTGCACCTTCAAAACTACATACATGTTGACATTCTTTGAATCATTTTACCTGAAAAAGCTGAGTTTGCGTGCCACGGTTTTCCACCGTACGCTCGGCAGCGGTCACCTCGCGACTCCGTCGCTCAGTGCCTTTTGCTTCGCAAATGTCCAAGTCAGTCTGTGAACATCCCTCTGTGAGTAAACTCACTCCGGTCTGTTCCCTTCCTGCCTTGACCGCTTTCTCGCTGTTTGGTCAAGCCCTCGACCGATTAGTAGCAGTCAGCTCCATGCATTACTGCACTTCCACCCCTGCCCTA
>NZ_CAXSVO010000017.1:0-87682 GCF_964240875.1 Ruminococcus sp. 5_1_39BFAA
GCCCTTTAAATGGACTTATAAAGGTATACCTTTGACGGTTTGATATTGCTTAATTATTAATGCAATGCTGTACTAGATTTTCTGGCAGTGCTCCAACATTATGGTTTCCCCACACGTCTGCTGGATTTTACGGAGAATCCATTAGTGGCATTATATATGGCATGCGCCAGTGACAGTGCAGAGAATGGTGAAGTTTTAAGGATTGATATCAGCAAAGATTCTTATAAATATTATGACAGCGACACGGTATCGCTGTTGGCAAATTTGGCATTTTTTGACGATGATTTGGATGTGTCGGATTTTGATTATTTTAAATATGAAGAATTATTCGATCTGCCTTCCGGATATACGTATAATCAATTTGGCAAATGCCTGAATGAGCCTTTGAGGGCAGATATGGTCAGGAGGTTTAATGACCGAAAAGATATAAAGAGACTGGTTCACAAAGTGCGCAATGAAAGACCAGGCTTTGCAAATGAGATCGATCCGCAGCATTTATCAAATACGATTCTTTTGGTAAAACCGCGTCAGGATTTTAAGAGACTAGCACTTCAGAGCGGGTTATTTGCAATATTCGGAATTGACAGGAAGAAACAGGAAAAAGTCGATTTCGAATTTCAAAATCTGGAATTCAGGATCATTCATATAGTCATACCGGATGAATGCAAAGGGTCCATATTAAAAGAATTGGACACAATAAATATTAATGAAGGGACGCTTTATGGAGATATGGATAATATCGTAAAGCACTACGTACGTAAAAAAAGGTAACTGGGCATAAGCTTGGAAAGTGCTACATAAATGTTCGTATTGTCTGGTAAAGAGCAGGACTTTATGATAAGATGAAAAAAATTACGACTAAAGAGGAGGAATACCATGGAAAACGTAATCGAATCTACCCATCCACTGATTCAGCATAAGATTTCTATTTTAAGAGATAAACATACCGGAACAAATGAATTCCGTCGTCTGGTAGACGAGATCGGCATGCTGATGGCATATGAAGCATTGAAGGATCTGCCGACCCATATGGTAGAAATTGAAACACCGATAGAGACATGTATGTCCCCAATGCTTTCCGGCAGAAAGCTGGCAGTTGTACCTATTCTCAGAGCTGGTCTTGGTATGTCAAGCGGCATTTTGACGTTGGTTCCGTCTGCTAAGGTGGGACACATTGGAATGTACCGGGATGAAGAAACACATGAGCCCCATGCATATTTCTGTAAGCTTCCGGAATCTATTTCAGAGCGCTTGATCCTTGTAACCGACCCGATGCTGGCGACCGGGGGATCTGCTGTGGAGGCTATAGATTTTATCAAAAAACGAGGCGGAAAAAATATAAAATTCATGTCCCTTATCGCAGCGCCGGAAGGCATCAAAAGACTCCATGAAGCACACCCGGATGTGCAGATTTATGTGGGGCATATAGACCGGGAATTGAATAAAGACGCATATATCTGCCCGGGCCTGGGGGATGCTGGCGACCGGATTTTCGGGACGAAATAGCCGGAGCAACAGGAAGAAGAGGTGAGGTAGGCCGTATTTTGACAGCGTAAGTGACAAGTTTTTTAATCCGTTTTGCTGCAGAAACCGGGATGTTTATTTTGAGTGCATCAGCCTGCTGGTTGAAAAGTCAAAGGAGATTCCGGTTCTGTATGAAACGGATGCAAGGCAGTGCCTGATTATCTATTTGCAGAATTGTCTGTACTCCATTGAAACAGAGGATATCAGTGATGGGATCAGCAGTGCGCGGAGCCCTCAGGAGAATGCGTCTGCAATCTTACGGTATTTCCGTGTTTGCGGCTGGATTACGCCGAAGGAGATTGGGTGTACGGGAGACAATATCGCATCGGTTTCTGCTTATTGCCGCAAGCTGATCGATGCCATTCACCGGATTTTCGACCAGGACATGAACAGCGCAACCACCAATCATATCTTTTCGATTTATGAAATCTTAAAACATCCCTGAGGAAGGACAGTACCCGCGTTATCCGCCCGTATTCCAATATCCTGATGCTTCTGGCAGAGAATGGATGTGATCTGAAGAACGGGTTTGGCGATAAATTCCTTTATAATGCTGTGAAGAAATTA
The DNA here is from genome assembly GCF_964240875.1 of Ruminococcus sp. 5_1_39BFAA. NCBI lineage: Bacteria > Bacillati > Bacillota > Clostridia > Eubacteriales > Oscillospiraceae > Ruminococcus > Ruminococcus sp. 5_1_39BFAA. Next base: position 2,092 of record NZ_CAXSVO010000017.1, read on the forward strand.
AAAAAAACGATGGAAAAATGATACCTGGAATATTGATACTTTGGGAGGGGTAATAAAAATATGATGAAATGGGAGAATGTAACACATACATTTACGGAGGAGCAACGGCATTATAAAGAAACTTATTTGGAAATTTGTGAGGTATATGACGGCGCAGTAGAAGTGAGCCTTTTTTCGGCTGTAGGCGCTCCGTATGAGCTTTATCTTTCGTATGGCAGAATGTATGGCATTGTCTATGTGGAAAAAGAAAATGCAGATATCAAACGCGAAGAGATAAAAAAAGAACTGGAACAGGAATATCAAAGATGTAAGGAGCCAACCGGCGAATTTATAAATGATTTTGCAGAAAAGTACAAGTTATGTTTGCCGAATGATGCGTTATTTGATGCGGATGATTTGTTCGATATGTTTTGAGTTTGGATAACACTAATATGAATTCAAAAGGGGGTACCGCACGAATCACTTAGTTCGCTGACATCTGTGGTAATGGATGTGCGGCTGGTGGAGAGACAGTCGGTGCCTTCTGGTATATCATAAGGGAGGAATGTCATGGATAAAACAAGCTATACATTTCAACCCTCATAAACAGTGGTAGTGGACTTGTAATAGGAATGGTTTTTCCTTAAGCGCCATAAGATTGTATTCTGTTTATAAACACGGTAAAATGAATACAGAGTGATTGCAGATTTAAAAAATGAGCATGGATACAGGAACTGCCGCCTGGGCGAAGTTTTCGTGACGGGTAAGAGTTTAGTCGCTTGAAAAAATAAGCTGTAGTAAAGGGAGAGCGCAGCATTGGAAAGAATGATGTTTATTGATCAGGTAAAAGAACAATTAGAAAAAATGTCGGAATCAGAGAAAGATGAGTGGATTTTAAAAAGAGCAAAATTACTGTCAGAATCAGAGCAGCAGGGATTTTTTATGTCGCTTACCGGAGAAAAAACGATTACCTATATGCCGTCAAAAGCAGAAATTGAAGATTTTTGTGAGAAGGTTCAAAATGGCGATATTTATGTGGAATATGAGGCGCACTATTATGAGTTTGACGAGGACGGCAGATATCTGGACGACTGGAAGGTGTGGCATAATGATCCTCAAAAGGCATTTCCGTTTTTAAACAGGATTTTTGCAGGATGCCATGACCTAATCATTTTGGGCGAATATAAAACTGTCGCAGTTATCTTGGATATGGTGTGCAGGTTGGAATTTCAGGTTGAGTCATCGGAGGATTGTGCGGAGGATGAAATGTTTACCTTACCAATGGCTGAGAAGGAACACTTACTTTCTATGCGAACCAGTGAAATAGGTATTGACTGGATTTCTGCCCTGCTTTATGTGAATGATTTCGATGATTTTGATTTTGCAGAAAAATTAATCGGGATATTTGAGCTTGAATTATGCAAAAAGCTTAATCCTGTTGATTTTTCAGAAAGTATTTCGGAAGGACTTCTGCAGCGTATGGAGAATTTGTTGGAGGAAGAAATACGCAGGGATAAGGAGGCTTTGGCTGAGGTTTCCGCAAAAGCGAAAAGCTGGAGAGAAGAATATAGAATAGAGAAAAAACTTGCAAGAAGAAAGGAACTTCTTCTGAATATTCAAGAACAGTGTAAGAAACAGAAAAAAGTATCTACGAAACAAAAACAGGTTTCAGTTCTTAGATCCTCCTGGAAGCAGATTTGTGGATTATTCGATATCCTGGAATTCGAGCCTTATATTGATGATCAATGGGAAATTGAAGAAGTCTGGAAGATCAGTGAAGCATTGATAAAACACGGAAAGTTTGAGGATGAGGATTGGCAATTAAGGAAAAAGATTTTGAAAAGCATTATCAATCACGGCTATTATGATCATTTCGGGTGCTATGATCCAATGAAGAATCTGTCTGAAAAACTATGTACATCCAATGAAGAATATCTTGAATTTGCAGATATATTGTATCCATACTATGCCAAGAAAGCAGCCAGAATGTATCAGCAATATGGAAGAATGGAGAAGTGTGTTGTATCTGGAAAATCATCTGGAAAAAGAAAGCGAAGAATACGTTGAACTAATAAAATATTACAATAGTGTTGGAAGAGACTCCGAAGCGCGAGAAGTTGCAGAACGGGGGCTGGAAAAATGCAAGGATGATTTAACGGAAATATTTATATATCTTTTAAATGATGCAAAGAAATGCGGGGATAGAGAACGGTATCACAAATTATACGCCAGTGCGAAAAGAAGAAAACGGGCAGATACGAATAGAATTGATGCTGCGATCAATATGGAATAATAGATATAATTAATTGGAATAGGAGAAATAATTGCCATAACTTTCTTACGGTGATATAATGATGCAGTAAATGATAAAAGAAATGGTGAGGACTTATGCTGACAAAAGATAACAAGAATCTGGACAGAGCCGCGGAGGCATTATTACATAGTTTTTCATCCTGTTATGATATTTACAGGATAGAGCCGCAGGAGGCAGGTGGACAGGGAAAGCTGCCTGTGACTGCACGCTGTGAATTTTATGAGCGCTCGGAAAAATTTGTGATATCGCGGAAAGCAGAGCTGTGGTCGGCAAACGGCGAAGAGTTTCTTTATATCATAAAGGTTCCGCAGCTTACACTGGAGCTTTTTGAGCGGTACCGGGATCAGATTTTGGAGGATGGCAGAAGCCGTATTCATATTGGTCCGGGACATATGTATTCCTATATCACGCCTGTTTTTCTTTGCAATAGCTGTGATGAGGATGCAAGAAAGGCTTTGATGAAATGCCGCGTTTACCAGAGTTTTAAGTTTTCTTTTCATGGATGGATGGATTTCCATACCGCTGTGATTGAGCTCTCCACCGGCAGGATTGATGCAAACCGCAGCGGTCGTGAAATAAAGAAAAATTTAAAACAAATTCATAAGAGTTGGGTCAAAAACACGTGAAAGGAAAGGGATAATTATGAATTCATTAGTACTTCTGATCGTCTGTGTTGCAGTCCTTTTGGCAGGCTACATCTTCTACGGAGGATGGCTCTGCAAACAATGGGGCATAGGCGATAATTCCAAATCAACACCATCGCATACACTGGAAGACGGTGTGGATTACGTACCGGCAAAGGCACCTGTTCTTATGGGACATCATTTTTCATCCATTGCAGGTGCAGGTCCCATTACTGGACCGATAGGTGCAGCTATGTTCGGCTGGCTGCCTGTGACCCTCTGGGTTCTGATCGGCGGTATTTTCTTCGGTGGTGTCCATGACTTTGGTGCGCTTGTTGCTTCCATTCGTCACAACGGACAGTCCATCGGTGAGATTATTTCCGTAAATATGAGCAAAAGGGCAAAGCGTTTGTTTATTATCTTCTCATATTTGACGCTGATCCTGGTGGTAGCTGCTTTTGCGTCTATTGTTGCATCTACTTTTGGTGCAACTGTGGATGAGACAGGAGCCATTGATCGTGCGGCTTCCGCTTCCAATGCATCAGTGGCAATGGTATCCATTTTGTTTATTGTCATTGCGATCATTTTCGGCTTTTGTGTATACCGCAGAAATGTTCCGATGGGCATTGCTTCTGTGATTGGTGTTTTGGGAATTGTTTTGATCATGGCGATCGGTATGAACTTTCATCCGATTTATTTGACATCAAATACCTGGATGGTGATCGTGGGAATTTATATTGCCATTGCTTCTGTAACGCCGGTATGGATTCTGCTGCAGCCCCGTGATTATTTAAGTTCCTTCCTGCTTTATGCAATGCTTATCATTGCAGTGGTCGGTGTGGTAGGCGCTCATCCGAACATTGACCCGGAGCTGTTTCCGGCATTTACCGGATTTGCAGTTGACAATGGAAACGGCATTCAGCTCTTGTTCCCGGTACTGTTTACCACAGTTGCCTGCGGCGCGATTTCCGGTTTCCATTCACTGGTATCCTCCGGAACAACATCCAAGCAGCTTGACAAGGAAACTGATGCAAAACCGATCGCTTACGGCGGCATGTTGCTGGAGTGTGTGCTTGCTGTTCTGACTCTGTGTGCAATCGGCTATGCAAGAAAGATCGGCCACACTGCCGGAGCGACCGACATTTTTGCAGGCGGTATCGCAGGTATGGTAGCTGCTATCCCAGGCTGTGCAGGACTGGAAAAGAGCCTTTACACCCTGCTGATCCTGACCTATTCCGCATTCTGTCTGACCTCTCTGGATACGGCAACACGTCTTGCACGTTTCATGTTCCAGGAATTCTGGCTTGAGCCGGGACAGACGCCGAAGGATATCAAAGAAGGATGGAAAAAGGTTATGGTAAATCCGTATTTTGCAACGATCCTGACGGTTGTTCTGGGAATCCTGCTCGGTCTGAACGGCTACTCCAAGATTTGGGGACTGTTTGGTGCTGCAAACCAGCTTCTGGCAGGCATCGGCCTTCTGGCAGTTGCCACATGGCTCGGCAATATCGGAAAGAATAATAAGATGTTCCTGTTCCCGATGGCATTTATGATCGTTGTAACGATCTGTTCCCTGGCCCTGACCGTAAGGAACCAAGTATCAATGATTGCTGCAGGCGGTGCTGACTGGGGACCTTATGCCCAGACCATACTTGGTATTTTGCTGATCATTCTTGCGATCATACTTGTAATCGAGGGAATCCAGACCCTGAAAAAACCAAAAACAGCAAAAACGGTAAGAAAATAATAGAAGTTTGCGTTCCGGCAGGCCAATGGTCTGCCGGTTTTCTATGAAACAAAAAAGCCCTCCGGGCATCTGAGGCTTTACTACATTGCTTTTTAAGAGAGGATTCTGTATCATGGAAGTCCAAATAAAGAATTTGTTCCACAATATGGAAAAGGTGAAGAAAAGCATGATTATGGAAAAGGGTTTTATTTAACAGAGCACAAAGACCTGGCAAAGGAATGGGCAGTTTGTAACCCGGACAGAGGTAATGGATGGCTGCATAAATATCAGCTTGATTGTAAATAGAGGTTTGATTTGAAGGAATGGAAGGGACAAAATCTGCTGGGATATACTTTGATGGAAGTTAGAAGTGAGATAAGGAAATTTTCGGCTCAGACGGCATGATGAAGCAATCTTAAATGGAGAGAATACCTGCAAATCCTTCCGCATACACTGTAAAAACAGCGTCTTCGGAGGCTTATCCTTGAAAGATTATATCGAAGAGAGGGCAGTGGAGATTGCCAATTATATCATTGAAACTAAGGCAACAGTGCGGCAGACGGCAAAGAAATTTGGAATCAGCAAATCTACGGTACATAAAGATGTCACCGAACGTCTTCTCCTGCTGAACCCTGGACTTGCAAGCCAGGCAAGGGCGGTTCTGGATGTGAATAAGCAGGAACGTCACATCCGCGGCGGTCTTGCCACAAGGGAAAAATATCTTCATATGGAGCATTAGGTGCAGCATAAAAATGCACGGAACACAAACATGACGTGTTCCGTGTATTTTCATTTTACATTCCTGCAAAAGAATCCGGAATCGGATCCAGGTGATCCGGACCCTGTTTTGGTGAGGGTGTCATTCAGCACCTTACCGCAGGTGGGGATGTGCATCAGAAGCTATCCGCCGTAAGTATCTCAAGAAGCGCCCCATAAAGATCCTTATCCAGCATCAGGGATGCCAGTGCGCTAAGCAGAACAGGAAGGCGAGCTTCCTTCTGAATGAGCGCATAGATATCCTCCTTCAGGGTAAATGCAATCTCAGCCTGGTTGAGGAAATCAAAGCTTCGTTTTTGTACATTGTTGTTCAGTGAAAGAAAACGTTTTTCCGTGCGGATGCAGATTTCCTGAGTCACAGGCGTTTCCGGTATGGAGACAAGCACCGCCTGTTTTTCACAATCATAGTCAACAGAGACACTGACTGGCTTTCCGTCTGCGGATACCGTGACATGTTCCGCCGCCTCCTTGGAGAAGCCGTTAAGCTCTGCCAGGAAGCTTCTCTTTTCCGGGAGGAGAGAAAGGTCGCCCTCCGGTCTATGGATGGTGAAAGAGACATCATCTGCTTCCCTGTATTCCAGAACAGTAGTGGCGCAGCTCCCCTTTTCATAGCTGCAGTCCTCGCTGCCATCCTCATAAAGCGTAAAGCATCCGTCAGCCCCGCCGTAGACCTTCAGGTGAAGGGAGGAGGGATTGGCGGAGACATTATTTTCTCCGATCTCGTCCGTAAACGGCAGAATGGCTCCGGCTTTGGCAAGAACAGGAATGGAATGGATATCACGGTACAGATCGATGGTCCGGTCTCCGGCGTAGATCAGTCCGGTGTGAATATCATACCAGGTTCCGGCGGGAAGCCAGGCAGTGACTTTGGCGCAGTTGATTCCGGTAATCCGTTTGGAGGTTACAGGGGCAACCATAAGCTGGCTTCCAAACAGGAACTGGTTTTTCCTCTCGTAAGCTGCGTCTTCTTCCGGATATTCGTAATACATAGGAAGAACCAGAGGAAGGCCATCATGGTAATTCCTGTAATTCATGGTGTAAAGATAAGGCACCATTCTGTGCCGCTCGCGCAGGGCATCTTCCATGGCTTTTTCTGCTTCAGGCTTGAAACGCCACGGTTCTTTTCCGTTAAATTCGCTGTTTGTGCTGTGAAGGCGCATAATGGGAGAATAAATGCCGTACTGGGTCCAGCGGGCAACAAGCTCATCGTCCTTATATCCCATCATATGGCCGCCGATATCGTGGCTCCACCAGCCATAACCGATGTTTGAGGCAGTGGAGGTAAAGTAGGGCTGAAAATCCAGGGATTCCCAGGTAGTATGGGCATCGCCGGAAAAGCCGATGGGATAGCGGTGACTGCCCGGACCGGAATAGCGGGAAAAGGTCAGAGGGCGTTTGCCATCCCGTCCGTTATCCAGGTAATGGAAGTGATTGAAGATCCAGAGCGGATCCAGTCCTTCAATCTTACTGTGGCTTCCCTGCTGCCAGTCGATCCACCAGAAATCCACACCTTCTTCCTCGCGGGGGTGATGGAGATATTTGAAATAAGACTCCAGGAAATGGGGATCAGCAGGATCACACACAACAGGATCCTCGTGTTCGTAATCTACGCTCATTTCTTTTGCCATTTCCAGATACATTTCCTCGTGCGCCTGGACGCCGCTTGCCGGATGTACGTTTAAGGTAACCTTCATTCCCCGGTCGTGAAGACCTTTCAGGAAGCGGGGAGGGTTGGGGAAAAAGTCACGGTTCCAGGTATATCCGGTCCAGCCGCTGCCATACTTGGGATCAATATCCACCAAATGCCAGTCCATATCAAGGACAGCCACAGAGAAGGGAAGCTGATTTTGGCGGAAGCGATCCATCAGCTCCATGTAGGTCTGTTCGGTATACTTGTAATAGCGGGACCACCAATTGCCCAAAGCGTATCTGGGAAGCATGGGAGTTGTTCCGCAGAGATAATAAAAATCTTTCAATGCCTGCTTGTAATCATGGCCGTAGCCGAAGAAATACAAGTCCTGAATACCCTTTTTACGCGGTTCAATCCAGCCGTCATCCAGTAGGACCTGTGAATGGCTGTCGTCCAACACGGAAAAACCGAATCTGGAAACAATGCCGTGCTCCAGAGGCGTGGAACCGTTTACCCCGTCCAGGGTTCTGGCGGTACCGCCCAGGTCATGGATTTCATCTCCATAATGCCAGGTGCTGTGGTAAAGGCTTAAATTTCCTTTTACCTGGATGGAGAGGCCGTGAGGGGAAAACTCCTCTTCGTTATAGATCATGTGAATGCGGTCTGTATGAATTTCAATACCCGTTTCCGTAGGGATAACGCGATAGCTGCTCTGGGGAAAATCACGGAAAAAAGCCATTTGCGTGGCGCGGTCCTCGAAAATTCCGTCCGGTGAATATTCCAGGCGGAGCAGTCCGTCCGTAAGAATGGTGATGCGGTAGTTTTCGCCCTGAACGATGTTGCTGTCTAAAGCGCAGGGGCTTGTCTGGACTTTATAGATTTTCTGCATGGTGTAGTCTCCTTCTACGAGTTTAGCGCTAAATCTATTGTTAAGGTATCATTAAAACCTGAATTTGTCAATGAAATATGGGATTTTTGCGTTGCTTTTATGTGATAAAAATAATATAATAGATTTAGATATAGGTTTATAAACGGAATGGAGAGGTTTAGATGACTTTAAAAGATATTGCAGAAAAAGCTGGTGTCAGTATGATGACTGTTTCCAATGTGATCAATGGGAAAAACAATCGTGTATCTGCTAAAACAATAGAAAGGGTAAACAGGATCATAGAAGAATGCGGCTATGTTCCTAATCTCAGTGCCCGGAATCTAAGCAACAGGACTTCGAAAATTATCGGGATCGTGATTTCCATACGTGAAGAAGAGGATAACGAGAATTATTTTGAAAACCCTTATATCAGCACTATGATCGGCATTATAGAAAAGGAGCTGCGGGAAAACGGATATTATACCATGGTACGCTCGGTAACCAGAAAGGATGAGCTGATGCAGCTTTTGAAAAACTGGAATGCGGACGGTATCATTTTCCTTTACCAGGATCAGGACGGTTTTTTGAAGGATTTTCTAAAGGATCCCCCCTGTCCGGTGGTAATCTTTGATAATTCCTGTGATTACCCGGGTGTGATAAATGTCAGGTCCGATGACCGGAAAGGGCTGTATCTGTCAACCAGGTATATGATCAACCACGGACATACCGGAATTGCGTTTGTTGCGGAGTATGAGGGAAATACCTTGCTTACCAGACGTTTGGAGGGATATGCGGAGGCATTAAAGGAATGTGGGATCCCTCTAAGGAAAGAATTTATTTTTACCTGTCCTGTCACTTATGAGGGAGGAATTGCCGCAGGACGAAAAATTGCTTCTTTTCGGGGAAAGATCACCGCAGCGGTTACAACAGCAGATATCTGCGCAGCAGGCGTGATCGAGGGAGCGCGGCTTGGGGGACTTAGGATCCCGGCAGACCTGTCCGTGATCGGATACGATGATCTGCGGCTGTGCCAGTATTTGACCCCAAAGCTTACATCTGTTTCACAGAATGTCAAAGAGAAAGCCCTCGTGGCAACAAGAATGCTGCTGGAGCAGATCCGGCGGGGCAGCCCTGCCGAGGTGACCTCTGTTTTGATGGATGTGGAGGTGGTGGAGAGGCAGTCGGTGATTTCGATCGTGTCATAGGCTGTTATAAAAACCGGAAAACGGCGCATATTTACCGAGGCTTACCGCACGAAGGATCACTTAAGCCAGCATGAGGCTTTGCAGAGGGACTTCGTGCCGGTTTCCCCCGGCTTTACATGGGGAGAGACCTGGGAATACTGTTGGTTCAAAGGAAAGGTGACACTGCCTGAGCGGGCGTGCGGACAGCGGATCGTGATGGATCTCAGACCAGGCGGTGAATCTACATTATTTGTAAATGGCAGGGCGTTCGGAACATACCGTTCGGAGCAGATCGCATCCTTAAATGAGAAATACCATTTTATGGAGGATAACTTTCTTACCCGGGAGGGAGCTGCAGGAACAGAGTATGAGATCCTGATGGAAACTTATGCAGGGCATTATTACCCGGAGGCGGGAGATGACATCTGCGCATACGGCCCGGTAGTTCCGGGGATGTATGGAGATACGCTCCAAGAGGGAGCGAGAAGGACTTTGGGAAAAAGTACCTTTGGTATATGGAATGAAGATGCTTATCAGCTATGTATGGATGTGGAGACGCTGCTTAAGCTTCTTGGCACCCTGGATCAGACCTCTCTCCGGGCAGCAAAAATTTCAGATGCTTTAGAGAGATTCACTTTAATCGTGGACTTTGAACAGGACAGAGAAGCGAGAAGGCTTTCTTACAGACAGGCGCTTGAAATGCTGCGCCCGGTCATGGAAGCGGAAAACGGAAGTACCATGCCGGTATTTTATGCTGTGGGCAATGCCCATCTGGATCTGGCGTGGCTGTGGCCGATGGAAGAGACATGCAGAAAGACGGCGCGTACCTTTGCGGCTCAGCTCCGGCTCCTGGAAGAATATCCGGAGTATAAATTTATCCAGAGCCAGCCGGTATCCTATGAGATGTGCAGAAAATACTATCCGGAGCTTTTTGATAGGATAAAAGAGGCTGCCAAAAGCGGCCAGTGGATCGCCGAGGGCGCTATGTGGGTGGAACCGGATACCAATCTGGCAGGAGGCGAGGCGCTGATCCGTCAGCTTCTGTACGGGAAAAAGTATTATAAAGAGGAATTCGGCGTGGACAGTCAGGTGCTCTGGCTTCCCGATACCTTTGGATATACGGCGGCGCTGCCACAGATTTTAAAAGGCTGCGGAGTAAAATATCTGGTTACACAAAAAATCTTCTGGTCTTACAATGACACGGATCAGTTCCCTTACCATTATTTTAACTGGGAGGGGATGGACGGCTCTCAGATCGTATCCTTCCTGCCCACCAATTATACCTATCGGACTGACCCGGAGGAAGTGAACACGGTATGGAAAAACAGATGCCAGACAAGGGATCTGGATGCGTTTTTGCTGCCGTTCGGCTATGGTGACGGCGGCGGAGGGCCCTCCAGAGATCATGTGGAATACGCGGTGCGCCAGAAAAATCTGGAAGGCAGCGTAAAAGTGAAGCTTGCGGGTCCTGTGGAATTTTTTGAGGACATGCAGGCTAAGGGCGGCCCTAAAAACACCTATACAGGGGAATTGTATTTCTCAGCTCACCGGGGAACCTATACTTCACAGGCAAAGACCAAGAAAAATAACAGAAAGAGTGAGCTGGCATTGCGCGAGCTGGAGCTGTGGTCGGCGCTTTCTTTCCTTAACGGCGGTGAATACCCTGCTTCGGAGATGGAAAAGATCTGGAAAGAGGTATTGCTTTATCAGTTTCATGATATTTTGCCAGGTTCCTGTATTGCGAAGGTATATGAGAAGACGGAAGCAAGATATAAAGTGCTTTTGGAACAGACGGAAAGTCTGTGCCGGAAAGCGTACATGAACCTGCTAAAGACAGGAGAGACAGAGGGTGCTGTTACGGTATTCAATTCTCTGGGATTTGAGCGCAGGGCATTGGTTACTCTGCCGCAGGGCTTTGAAAATGGGGCGCTGCTTGCAGACGGAAGCTATCTTCCTGTATATGAAACGGCTGAGGGAATAAAAACGGTTGTAACCTTGCCGTCCTGCGGCTCCATATCCCTGAAACCGGCTCCTTATGTGGATGCAGACAAAGTCAGGGAAAACGGCTGCGGTGCTTCTGTGACGAAAACGGGCGAGGGGTTTGTTATGGAAAACGCCCTTGTAAAAGTGCAGGTGAACTGCCGCGGCGAAATAACCTCTTTCGTTTTAAAGGAAAGCGGAAGAGAATTTGCAGCCGGCAGGATGAACCAGTTCCGTATGTTCAAGGATGTGCCAAGATTTTTTGACGCATGGGATATTGATTCAAACTATGTGGAACAGGAAATAGAAGGCGCTTTTGACGTTTCTGTTGAGATTCAGGACCAGGGCGTGGAAGCTGTGCTGAAGGTGACAGGAAAGCTGAATGAATCTGCTTTCACCCAATACATCCGCCTGGCAAAAGACAGCAGGAGGGTGGAATTTGATACGGAGGTGGAGTGGAAGGAACTGCACAAATTGCTTAAAGCAGCGTTTCCGGCAGCGGTTTATGCGGAGAATGCTGTCAACGAAATGCAGTTTGGCTATGTGGAGCGCCCCACGCACCGCTCGACACGGTATGCGAAGGACCGCTTTGAAGTGGCAAATCACCGCTACACTGCATTGTGTGATGGTGCGCACGGCGCGGCAATTTTGAATGACTGTAAATATGGGATTTCCATGAATAAAAACAGTCTTGAGCTTACTTTGCTCCGTGCATCGGCTTCTCCCATTATGCGGGGAGATAACGGAGTACACAGATTTACCTATGCTTTCACCGCATGGGAAGGCGCGTTCGCAGACTGTGATGTGGTACAGCAGGGCTATGAACTGAACGTGCCGCCGAAAGTCTTGCAGGGCGGATGTCTGGATATGAGCTTTATGAAGATTGATAAGGCTAACATTATGATAGATACGGTGAAGCTGGCGGAGGACGGAAGCGGAGATATCATTGTCCGTTTATACGAGGCAAAGAAGGCGGCGGTTCAGGCAAACCTGACCATAAATACAGATGGATTTCAGGCATATGAGTGTGATATGCTTGAAAACGTTATCGGCAGCCTTGAGATGGCGAATAGGAGTTTGGAGCTTTCCTTCAGGGCATTTGAGATAAAAACCGTTCGTCTTACGAGAGCATAGGAACATATTAGTAAATAAAGGGTGCATGGAACATGAATGAACGTGTTCCATGCACCTTTTTGTGCATATATAGAAACTGTGACTCAGGCTTCTTTTCCTTCTGTCTCAAAGTATTCCTTTACCAGCTTAACCACCGTACCTGACAGTAAGAACAGCGCGATCAGGTTGGGGATGGACATAAGCCCGTTGAAGGTTTCCGCGATGCTCCATAAAAGGCCCAAATCTACCGTGGCGCCCACGATGGCAACCAGAGAGTAAACCACCATAAAGGGGCGGATCGTTTTGGAAGAAAACAGGAATTCCATACAGCGTGCGCCGTAAAGTCCCCAGCCGATGATGGTGGAGAAGGCGAAGCAGCACATGGCTATGGCGGTAAAGATGGATACCCAGTTGCCGTAGGTGGAGGTGAATCCCTGTATGGTCAGCTCGGCTCCGGCAGCATCTCCGTAGGAGATGGAAACACCGCTGCAGAGAATGACCAGTGCGGTTAAAGTACAGATCAAAATAGTATCGGTAAATACCTCAAAGATACCGAAAAATCCCTGCTTTACAGGCTTTTGGGTGTCAGCACAGGCGTGGGCAATGGAGCCTGTACCAAGTCCGGCCTCGTTGGAGAAAATACCCCTGGAAACGCCTTTTTTCATGCTCATGAAGAAGCTTCCCACGATACCGCCTGTAACGGCTGTAGGATTAAAGGCACCGTATACGATGGAGTAGAGAACACCAGGGATACGGCCGATATTCAGCACTACCACTCCCAAAGCAAGAATGATATAGAGAAGCGCCATAAAAGGAACCAGTTTTTCTGCCACCCTTCCGATTCTTTTTACTCCGCCCAGAAGAACAAGTGCTACCAAAGCGGCAATAAAAATTCCAAGGATCAGATTGACCGTGCTGACGGAAGTCCCGGAGATGATGTTATAGTTGAGCAAAGCAGAATTAATGGCAGTGGTGATGGTATTTACCTGAGTGGCATTACCAGTACCGAATACGGTAAGAACACCAAAAGCGGAAAACAGGACAGCAAGCCATTGCCAGTTTTTGCCCAGGCCATTTTTTATATAGTACATAGGTCCGCCTACCAGGTCGCCCTGCTGGTTGGTCTCGCGGAAATGGACAGCCAGAGTTACCTCTGAAAATTTGGTGCACATTCCCAGAAGGGCGGAAACCCACATCCAGAATACCGCTCCGGGACCGCCGATGGCGATGGCTCCCGCCACACCTGCGATATTTCCCGTGCCCACTGTAGCGGCCAGGGCTGTACAGACTGCCTGAAATGGAGTCATAGCTCCGTCTGATGCTTCTCTTTTGCGGAAGACTCGTCCGATGGTGGTCTTGATAGCATAAGGGAATTTGCGGATCTGCAGAAAGTTGGTGCGGATGCTTAAGTACAATCCCACGCCAATGATGCAGATCATAGCCGGAACACCCCAGATGAAGTTATTTACCGCAGAATTGATTGTCTCGATCGTTTGCAACATGTTTGATAACCTTTCCTTTGTATTGATAAAATTGCCCTTTGAGACAGTCTTTTGTGGTTAAGTGAACAGAATACAAAAAACTGCAGACATAAAAAAATGATAGCACATTTAGACAAAAAAGTACAGGAAATGATGTTTTTACTGCCCCCAATCCTTCCTGAAATGCAGCGGCGTGCTGTTTTCATGCCTTTTAAACAATCCTATAAAATGACTTACATTGTTAAAACCGCAGGCATACGCCACCTGCTCCACGGAAAGGTCGGAGTATTTCAGCAGCTCCTTGGCGTGATTCAGCCTTTTCAGGATGATATATTCGTTAAGCGTGGTTCCGATGTAGCGTTTGAATTCCCGGGAGAGATGAAACTTGCTGATCATGGCTTTGTTTGACAGATCGTCCAGGGTGAGGGGTTCCAGAAAGCGATTCTCTATTTCTTTTAACACATCTTTTAGGTAAGGCGGCATCATTCCGATTCCCAGATTTTCACTGCTGTTTTGGATCAGCAGTTTTGTCAGAAGCTCTACGATAAGGCTGGAAACAATGATCTCCGAATGCAGGTCTTTTTTCTGGGTAAGGGAAAGTATACGGCGCATGGTGCTTTCCATGAAAAAATCATCCAGGCCGCTGAGGATTCGGAAACCGCTTTTCGTAAATTCCTGATAATATCCCAGGGCCGACGATCCGTTAAAGTGCAGCCACAAAATTTCCCAGTTTGATCCCAGACAGCAGGTGTATTTATGGTGCTCCATGCAGTTGAGGAAAAAAGCTGTTTTAGGCAGTATTTCATACTTTTTTCCGCGATATTCCAGCGTTCCCTGACCATTTAACGTATAAATAATGAGGAAGCTGTCCAGATTAGCACGTTCCGTAAAATACGGAGGAGACGTAAGAAAGTAACCCACCTCCTGAACGTAGAAAAAGGTCTGCCTCGCAGATTGTGTAGGTGTGTTAATGAAGCGGATAGAATCCTCGCTCCAGGTGTAGTCTGCCCGTTCCAGATATTCACGTCTTTCCGACTTTTTCATAAGAGCCTCCTTCTATACAGCAATATACTGTTATTTTACGGCAATATACTTGATTGATGTTTTGATTATAGCGGAATATAATCAGTGTGTAAAGTCAAAAAGGGAAACAGCAAGAAGAATAAATTTTGTGTTACAGGAAAAGTTTTTCTATGGGCTGAAGGAGGCGCAAAATGAACGGATTAAAGAAAATAAAAAATCCACTCAAAGCGAGAATCGGAATATACAGTGCTGGTCTTCACACTTACTGGGATCAGTTTGCGGGATTAAAGGACTGCCTGATGGAGTATAACACATTTATCGCAAAGAAGCTTGAGGAATTCGGAGAGGTTTACAATTTCGGACTGGTTGATACGGAAGATAAAGGGCGTGAAGCCGGGGAGTTTTTCAATAAAAATAATGTAGACATTGTATTTTCCCACGCAGCGACCTACTATACAAGCGCCTGTGTACTTCCGGTCCATCAGATCAGCAAGGCTCCGGTGATCATCCTGAATCTGCAGCCTGCTGCGGAAATGGCATATGAGGCAACAGGTACGGACCGCTGGCTGGCACAGTGCGTGGGCTGCTCGATCCCGGAAATCTCCAATGCCTTTAATCGTGCGGGAGTGGTATTCCGGGCAGTGAACGGACTTTTGGGGCTGGATTACACACCTTCTTTTGCAAAGGCAGATGAGGTCACCTGCGACAGACCGGAGGCAAAAAAGGCCTGGAAGGAAATCGGAGAATGGTGCAGGGCGGCAGGTGTAAAAAGAACCCTGCAGCACGCGCGGTTTGGTTTCCTGGGTGGTTATTACAGCGGAATGCTGGACATGTACAGCGATTTTACCATGCTTCAGGCGCAGACGGGGATGGACATTGAAGTACTGGAAATGAGTGATCTGGATTCTTATCTGCAAAAGGTTACAGATCAGGATGTTCAGGAAAAACTGGAACAGATTGAAAGTTTTTTTGAGATTTCAGGAGATTCCCCTTCCGATCCGATCGCCAAGAAACCTACAGAGGAGCAGCTTGACTGGTCTGCGAGAGTGGCTGCGGCTCAGGAAAAGATGGTGCGCGACAGGAATCTGGACAGCGTTTCCTATTATTATCATGGAAGAGATGACCATTTCGAGGAGGTACAGAGCGGGTTTATTGTGGGCTTTTCCCTTCTGAATGCACAGGGGATCGCCTGCTCCGGTGAGGGGGACATCAAAACCGCCCTGGCAATGAAAATTGCAGATATCTGCGGCACAGGCGGAAGCTTCTGTGAGATCGTGGCGGCAGATTTTAACCGGGATACTATGATTCTGGGACATGACGGGCCTTTCCACTTTGCGATCTCCAAGGGAAAACCGATCCTGCGCGGCATGGGCGTTTACCACGGAAAAAGAGGAAGCGGCGTGTCCGTGGAGGCGAAGGTAAGGCCGGGAGCTGTCACCACGCTGGGCGTGACACAAACCGGAGACGGCAGATTGAAATTTAACATCAGTGAGGGAGAGGCGATTGACGCACCGATTCTTCTGAACGGCAATACGTCCACCCACATCCGCTTTGCGGAGAAACCTGCAGAGTATATGGACAAATGGTTTGTGGAGGCTCCGACTCACCATTTAGCTCTTTCTGTGGGACACAATGCTGGGCTGTTTAAAAAAGTGGCGGAGCTGATGGATATTCCGTATGCCATTTATTAAAGGAGCTGTAAATTCGATACTGACACCATGGGGTGTTTGGGTATAAACCACCATATTACATTTTTCAAAAAGGAGGAAACAAAAAATGAAGAAAAAAATAATCAGTGTAGTTCTTTGTGCGGCAATGACAGCAGGCTTAAGCGCTGGCACAGCTACCGTTGCTTTTGCGGAGGGGACAGCAGAGGGAAAAACCTTCGCGATCATTACAAAATCAGCCGGAAATCCATACAATGAGAAAGAAGCAGAGGGCTTCCAGGAAGTGATTGAGGCAGAGGGCGGTACAGTCATCGTAAAGCATCCTGAGACTGCAACTGCAGACGCGCAGATTTCTGTAATCCAGTCCCTGATCTCACAGGATGTAGATGCAATCGCCATTGCCGGAAATGATATTAACTCCTTACAGGCGTCTCTGGAGGACGCAATGGCAGAAGGGATCAAGGTCAGCAGCCTTGATGCAAGCGTAAATCCTGACAGCAGACTTACACATGTAAATCAGGCCGGTGTCCAGGAAATCGGACAGGCACTTATGGATGCTGTTTATGATATTGCAGGCGGCGAAGGCGACTGGGCGATCCTTTCCGCAACATCTCAGGCAACCAACCAGAATGCGTGGATCGATTCCATGAAAGCGATCATGGAAGAGGATGAAAAGTACAGCAAGCTGAATCTGGTAGAAGTAGCTTACGGCGATGACGAGCCGCAGAAGTCAACAGACCAGACTCTGGCTCTCCTTGAGAAATATCCGGATCTGAAGGTTGTATGCGCACCTACAACAGTAGGTATTGCAGCTGCTGCAAAGGTTCTTCAGGACGGCGACACAGACGTGAAGCTGACAGGTCTTGGACTTCCTTCCGAAATGTCTGAGTATATTGGGGATGACGATGCACACTCCTGCCCATACATGTTCCTGTGGAATCCGGTTGACGTAGGACGTCTCAGTGCTTACACTTCAATCGCACTGGCGAATGAGGAGATCACCGGAGCGGAAGGCGATACCTTTACAGCAGGGGATATGGGAGATTATGAGGTTGTAGCTGCAGGAGACGGCGGTACGGAGATCATCTTGGGCGCACCATTTAAATTTGACCCATCCAACATTGAGGAGTGGAAAGAAATCTACTAATGTAAATCAGACCCGTTATCCGTGGAAATAATATAGTTTCAGTTTTAAGCCAGCCCGGTTTGAGCCCGGTCTGGCTTAAGCTGTTTTTGGGGAAGCTTTTATATTTTTCTTGTGCTGGAAATAAAAATTGTTTAACATAAAAATTAATGAAACCTTTTTTAAGTCTGCTCCATCTAATAGGTGTAAGAAACAAAAAATGATCATTCGAATGAGAGAAAAGGCCGTGCGGCTTATTTAAAGAAAGGAGGGCTATATAAATGAAAAATCTTGTAGAAAAGGCAGTTCGCGGAGACACAGACGCATTTTTAGAACTGATGGAAGCGAATTCCCTTGCCATGTACAAGGTAGCCCGTGGAATATTAAGGAATGACGATGATGTAGCAGATGCTATACAGGATACAATTCTTAGCTGTTTTGAAAAAATACATACCCTGCAGAAGCCGGAATATTTTAAAACCTGGATGATACGGATTCTGATCAATGAATGTAATCAGACCCTGCGGCATTACCAGAGAGTGAATATGCCGGGAGAGCTGCCGGAAACGCCAAGACAGGACCAGTCGCTTGCGGAATTTGAATTTAAGGAAATGCTGGATCTTGTGGATGAGAAATACCGTGTCATATTGGTTCTGTATTATGTACAGGGATTTCGGATCCCGGAGATCGCAGAGCTTTTGGAGTTGAACGAAAACACGGTAAAGACAAGGCTGGCAAGGGCAAGGTCACAGATCCGCGGCGTTTATTTTCAGGAAACAGAAGTGAAGCAGGAATCAGGCAGCAAGATAGGATTTTCCAGTATTAAAGGAGGAATTTCAGATGAACAAACAGATCAGATTTCCAGAATTAGAAAATACACAGTTGGATAAAGAAATCAAAAAGACCATGGAAAGAGAGTTTCCTCTGCCGGAGAAGGTTGAAAATGCGCAGAAAGCAGCTTTTGCACAGATCAGAGAAATGCAGGCAGAGAAGGAGACTCAGAAATCAGAGAAAAAGCAGGCATATGCCAATGCAGTTGCGGCAAAAACAAGAAAGAAGAATAAGAGAGGTGCTTTTTTCAAGTCCTGCGCCGGCCTGGCGGCGGCAGCAGCGGCTTTCTCCGGGGTTTGCATTGTAAACCCGGCATTTGCAGCACAGATACCGCTGGTGGGACATGTGCTCGAGGAGCTTGGCGAGAGCCTTGGATTTTCTGGTGATTTCAGTAAATATGCGAAACCGCTGGAGGAGCCGGGAAGCGTGGATGCCAGCGGCACAGCGGTATCGTCCAGTGATAACGGAAAGGCGCTGTATACCCAGACACATGATGGCATGACAGTCACCTTGTCTGAGGTTTACTGCAATGATGCGGCCTTATATGTGAGCATGATCATCCGCTCAGAGGACAAATTCCCGGAAACCATGACCTGGGATGATAACACGCCGATCATCAGGCTGCTGAGAAGCACTATGAATTTCAGCTATAACGGCGATGAACAGCATCTCTTCGGTGTGGAGGATTCCCTTGACGGAAAAATGATAGATGAATATACCTATGCAGGGGTGCTTAGATTTGACCTTTCTTTTACCGTGGATACTTCAGATGCGGATGGATTTAATGAGGCATACTATGAGTTCCTGAAAGGCTTGGGCGTTACGGAGGAGGAAATCGACAATTCACCGGAGGAAGCGGAAGAAAAGATCAAGAATCTGCTGGGAATTGACGAGATTACCGATGAAACGATTGCAGAAGCAGGCGGACCGAACTGGAAGGATTATGAATCCAGTGTCAAGATACCGGACAGCTTTACCGTAGACTTTACAATACCTCAGATTATTGGAAATAAGCCGGATGCACAGCTTCCGGAAATGCCGGAGGATATCCGGGCGGAATACGAGCAGGCAATGAAGGACAATGGACTCGGGCTTACGGATGAGGATTATGCAGGCTTTACGGAGGAGCAGAAGGAAATCGAGCATGAGCTTTTCCAGAAAATGTGGAATGCTTATGATGAGCGCTATCCGGAAGCTTTGGAGCAGCCAAACCAGTATGAAAACTGGTGGGTGGATGGCCCATGGGAATTTACCTTTGATGTGACCAGGGACGACAGCCAGACGATCGTCAAAGAGATCAATGATGTAGATGAGAATGGCCTTGGCCTTGTATCTGTGACAAAAACACCCTTTGAGGTGACCATTCAGGACGGACAGGGAGCAGATTACTTTACTGTTGCTCTGGACGCGGACGGAAATATCATGGACAACGGTAAATTCGGTGGAATGGCGAATACGCTGGCTATCTCGGACCGTGATATATCTAAGATCGATATCTATATCTGCGATTATGATGAATACATGGACGAATTGAAGGGTTATTATTATTCCGATGATTATGAGGAGAAAAAGAAGGAGAAAACCTTTAAGCAGCTTCTTGATGAGAGAGCGCTTTATCATAAGGAGATTTCTTTTGAGGAATAAAAACAGCTGAAAAATAAATGCTACAAATTTCCCCCGCCGGCTGGTATAATGGCAGTAAATGGAATCCACACAGCGCAGGTTGGCTGCCTGTGAGTTGATGTGCAGCCCAAAAGGGCAGGAAGGAGTGCCAAATGAAGTACGAAATCAAGGGGGAAACCCTTCCCGTTGTAATCTGTTATCTGGAAGACGGCGAGAGGATGATCACGGAGGGCGGCGGAATGGCCTGGATGTCGCCTAATATGAAGATGGAGACCAGCTCAAACGGTGGAATCGGAAAAGTGTTCGGACGTATGTTTTCCGGGGAAAAAATATTCCAGAATTTTTACACAGCCATAGGCGGAAAGGGAATGATCGCATTTGCATCCAGCTTTCCGGGCTCTATCCGGGCATTTGATATCACGCCGGGCAATGAGATTATTGCGCAGAAGAGTGCATTTCTTGCAAGTGAATCAGGAGTGGACTGCTCCGTTCATTTCAGCAAAAGATTCAGCTCAGGTCTGTTTGGAGGCGAGGGCTTTATTATGCAGCGGTTTTCGGGACAGGGAACCCTGTTTGCAGAGTTTGATGGCCATGTAGTGGAATATGACCTGAAAGCAGGACAGAAAATTGTAGTTGATACGGGGCATCTGGCAGCCATGAGCAGTTCCTGCAATATGGACGTGGTGACTGTACCAGGCGTCAAAAATATGCTGTTCGGCGGTGAAGGCGTTTTCAATACGGAGATCACCGGACCGGGACATGTATGGCTTCAGACTATGCCGATCAGCAATGTGGCATCGGCATTAAGACCATATTTCCCCACAGGAAATAACGATTAGTCGTTAAGAAAGATAATGGGGTATGGAGGATGAGGCTGAATCTTATACAGGAAGCATTAAAGAAGAAAAAGATCAAGTATGATTACACAGAGGTCGATGGCTGTGGAAGTATTGATTTTATGTTCCGGGGACTGAAATTCCATATCTGGGAATATGAGGATCACGCCTGGGGCGTGGAAACCAATGTTTTCGATGCCGGGCGAAGCCAGGACATTGAAGACAATTACGAAGAAGTGATTGCGGGAGAGATCCTCTCCTGGCCTGATATGCTGCCGGGAAGTTGAGCGGCATGTGCAGAAAGGTGTGGCAAAAATATAGGCGGAGATACTGCAAAGCAGGATTCTCCGCCTTAGTGCGTTTCAGACCTTTTTCCGGAGAAAGACAATAAGCTCATTTCTTTGAGTCAGAGGGAAGGGAAGCATAGCCGGTATCTGTTGGAATCATACGGATATTTTCCGAAAAATTCTCCGTATAGTGAAGCTCATAGTCACTGGTGATAAACACTCCCTGTACATCATCAAGGGACTGCAGATATTCAAGCCCTTTTTCCAGACCAAGTGCAAAGCAGGATGTGCTTAAGGCATCTCCGTCCACAGATTTGTCACAGATGATGGTGACGGAGACCAGGCCGTTGTCATAGGGATAGCCTGTACGGGGGTTCAGGATATGATGGTAGAGCTTTCCACCCTGCTCAAAATATCGTTCATAAATTCCCGAGGAAACAACGGACTTATCCTTAATTTCCATAATGGCAATCGTTTCATTACGGTCTGCAAAAGGCTTTTGGATTCCAATCTTAAAGGAGTCGCCGGAGAGCTTTTCTCCAACGCAAAGTACATTTCCACCAAGGCTGATAACTGCACTTTTTATTCCCTGGGAAAGAAGATATTCTTTCATTCTGTCCGCAATATAACCCTTGGCGATGGCGCCAAGATCGAATTCCGTATCCGGAGAGGGAAGCGTCACGGTCTGTCCCTGCACGGTTACCCCTTCGTAGCCGCATTTTTCTACAGCAGCCTGGATATCGTCTGCCGGAGGTACAGATGGTTCCTCGTCATGAAAGTCCCATAAAGAGGACAAAGGCGCAATGGCAGCATCAAAGGCTCCATCCGTTTCCGTGGAATAGGAAAGCGCCGCAGATAAAAGCTCAGACAGGGGCTGGGAGATTTCATAGGTATCAGCAGTCCCCTTCATTGTGGGAAGGAGACGGTGATTTAAACGGTAGAGCTCACTGTCCTCTTTTGTCCTGCTGAAGATTTTTTCATACTCATCGCACAGATCAATACAGTGGGTGAGGATATCCTGGTCCTGGGAATCGTAAAGGGTTACGGTTACAACCGTATCCAGCTTAAAGCTTGTCTGGGAAAACGGTTCAGCCGCCGTCTGGGTGTTTTGGGTCAGGACGGATTCCTGGGCGCTGTTCCCGGTTTGCTTTCCGCATCCGGAGACAGCCAGGACAGCGGCGGCAAGTAATATTATAAGGTAAGGCATTGATGATTTTCGCATATTTTCTCCTGTCCGTACAAACTAAAATGGAAATTCGCATGAATGTATGGTATGCTTTTCCCAAGACAGCCGACAGGGGGAAAACAAATGGGAAAAAGTAATGGTTCAAACTGCGAATATTGTGTCAACTATTCCTACGATGAGGATTATGAGTGCTACACCTGCGAGGTAAATCTCGATGAGGATGAAATGGCGCATTTCATCATGGGGGATTTCCGCCAGTGCCCATATTTCCAGATGGGAGATGAGTACAAGATCGTGCGGAAGCAGATGTAGGCGCCGGGAAAGCGTTTACTCTGCCTGCGCCTCCCGGATCATGCAATATTGCTTCAGGTTAAAGTGGGGCTTTTCCACAACACCGTAGACCTTGAAGCCTAAATGCTCATAAAAGGAAACATTATTGGGATTATGGGTTTCCAGGGAAACCAGCATTTTGTGCACCTGGGCATAATGAATGACTTCATTCATCAGCATCTCGGCAAGGCCGTGGTGCTGGTGTGCAGGATCCACTGCAAGATAGATGACATGAAGCCGTTCTGTCTGGTGGAGCTGATCCGTCCAGCTTGAATTCAGGTAATCCTTTCCGTAAATAAAGTTCCAGAATGTTTTAAGGCTGGGATCCTCCTTGATCAGCCATCCCTCTGTGGAAAGGGTGGCGCGGATCCTTACCGCATAGTGGTGGAACAGGCTGTAGGGCTTTGACTCATCGGAAACCACCAGCAGACTCTTAAACTCCGGACTGTCCGCATAAATCTCGCATGTCTCAAAAAATTCTGTCAGGTCACAGGAAAACAGCTCTGGCTGAAGCCGCTCTCTTGTTTCTTTGTCCGGTATCAGCGCTTGATATAACGGGTCCTCAGCAAAGCATATGGTAAGAAGCTGCTGCAGCTTTGGCAAATCTTCCTTCTGAACCCTGTATAATTTCTCGCTTGTCATAAAATGTCTTCTCCTCTTTTAAAACTCCAGTTCCTTTAACAATTGAATGGTATGTTCTGCCGCTTCGGTCATATAACGGATGTCGTCCTTCAGACAGGATTTCTGCCTGCGAAGCGCCGCATCCAGGCGTCTGATCTCCTCATCCAGCGAGTCAGGCGGTGACTGCAGACAGCTTTTTAATCTCTGTACAATGCCATAAAGGTTTTCATGATGAACGATGCGTCCATAGCCCCACATCAGCCGCTCCTTTGGCTGGTGGAGAATATATTCCGTAAAATGGTAGTATACCTCCTCGTCAAACAGAAAGGCATACATATTATTATCTACCTTGTAAAGTGCTGCCAGCGCCCGGCGCACATCTCCGGCGTTCAGGGCATCCAGGGCGGACTGCAGTTCCTGGAGATTCCACTGGGCCGCCTCTTCGGGGAAGATAACCTCATCATGCCAGTTCAGGCGCACAAAATAATCCTGTGTTTTGCGGAAAATATGGTAAAGTGCAGCTCCTTCCCTGGCATGTGCCTGACGGAAAGCGATGCGGGACTCCGGGGTGTCAAGGGTCAGGTATTCCTGATTCACATGGCAGATTTTTTCGTAAACTTTATCGGAAAGAACGGCAGCCTGGTCTAAAAGCGTGACCAGCTCTGAGCTGCTGCGTCCTGCCAAGGCACACATGGGCTCATTGACCGAGGAAGCGGCAGCCCGAAGCATCTTCCCGAAATCAAAGGGCGGAAGTACCAGTTTGTCTATGGTCATTACCAGCTTTAAGTAGCATTCATGATGGAAACGGTAGACAGGCTCCTGGTACAGCTCCTGGTTGTCATACTGGGAGTGATAGTAATTCTGCATAAACGGTCCTGCACTGAAATCATTGACCATGGAAGGAATTCCGGCGATTGCCATGGAAAAGTCATCGGACCAGGTTTCAATAGGATACAGTACCGTCATGCCGTCAGGAAACGCTTCCCTCGGGACTTCCAGGGTATCCACGAATTTTTTTATAAAATCAGCATACTCGTAGGTGCAGCGTACTGCGTCGCGGGTATTGTGGGCATGGGCAGGAAGCTCGAAATTCAGGTTTGCGATCACCTTGCCCTGCCAGTCGGGATGAATGCGGAAAACCTGGTTGTAGGCTCCGGTGGACCAGTCATATTTGGAATCGATTACACCCCATTCCTCCGCTGCCATGGCACAGAAAACGAGGGTATGGGCAGGCTGATAGCCTCCCTTTATCAGGGCGCGTGCAATGCCCAGCATCAGGGCAACTGCGGCGTTGTCATCCTGGAAGCCGTCAAAATAGGAGTCGTAATGAGCGGAAAGCAGAATCATGGAATCTGTTTCCGTACCCGGAATCCGGCCTGTGATATTGGCGGAGGTGACATCCGGCATGACCCTGGAGCTGGCGTCCAGCCAGACAGTGACGTTCTGTTTCGTCATCATGGATTTCAGAAGCCCGGCATCAGCCTGGGAAAGGGAGAATGCCGGGGCAAAGTCCGGCCCTGCAATGTCCTGGGCATTTAGAGCGGTATCTGCTATCTCTCCGTAACCCTGTGTCTGCACGGCAATAAGAGCGGCAGCGCCTTTTAGATATGCCTGATATACGGGAAAGCTGATCCACCACTCATCCCGCTGGTTCATATCCACCATGACCAGCTTGCCACGAACATCCACGCCTTCATAGTCCGCAGCAGTGCCCTTGCCCAGATAAACCAGCTCATAGGGCTGGAAGCCATCAGTGGAAAAATCAGTCTGATAGCCGCCCATCTGACAGATATGCTCCTGGCCGTCCGGCGCAGTAAATTTCAGAACCGCTTTTTCAAATTCCCAGCCGTCCAGACGGAAGGTATCCTTTGTGACCTGGGAAAGTCCGATGCGCTGCATTTCTTCAAAAAGCAGCTCTCCGGTAGCGCGCTCAGCCTCGGAGCCGGCAGTCCGGTAACCCAGAACCGGGTTGGTCTTATTTGTCTCCATCCTTTTGGCAAGGCGGTAGGAATAATCCGTATCCAGAAAGGAAAGGCATTTTTCTTCTATATTCAATTTCATCGCCCCTTTTGTAAATCAATCTTTTTTACAAATGCCATTCTAGCACAGTTGTTTTAGGGAAACAAGCAAAGAGGGATGGGAAATGAAATGCGGAGATCTGTGCATTGGAAGATAGGGTATACAGAAACGGGAAAAAGGTGTACAATATGTAAATGCTGAATTAGAAAGGTAAAAAAATGAAGCTTTATGATGTTTTTAAAGATGGAAAAAAATACAAGGAAAAGGTTTATGAGCTGTATCAGGAGGCGTTTCCGGAGGAAGAAAAAAAGCCGGTAGGAATGCTGGAGGAGCTTGCAAGAAGGGGAATGCTGGAAATCCTGGCTGTTGTGGACGATGAAGGGGCGGAGCGATTTGTAGGGCTTGCCATTAATATGACTGAGCCATCCCGCAAAGCACCTGAAGGGGAAAAGGAAACAGCGCTTTTGGATTATTTTGCGATTTCGCCGGATGTGCGGGGCGGCGGTTACGGAAGTAAGGCGTTGAAGCTGCTTCTGGAACGATTCTCCGGGAAAACATATATTTTTGAAGTAGAGATGCGGGATGAGGCAGCACCTAATGCCGCAGAGCGCCAGCGGAGAGTGGCATTTTACCTGCGGGGCGGATTAAAGGAGACAGGGCTGTTTGTCCATGCCTATGATACGGATTTTGAGATCCTGACCCCGGACGGAAAGGTGACATATGAGCAGTATGTGGGATTTTTGACAAGGGTTATGGGAGAAGCGGAAATGAGACAGGTGGTAAATCCCACACTTCTGCGAAAAAATGCTTGACATCAATTCCAAAACATGCTATTCTTTCAAAGAACGCTGCCGAAGACAGTAGGTGCCGTAAGGCATAAGGATGAAAACGCCTACCGAGGATTAAGTATTCTTTACTTTATGAGAGAGATTACGTATAGCCTTACTGTCATGCAGTAAGGTATTTTTTTTGACTTACTCATTGCGACGGCGGTATATCAAAATCTATAAGGAGGTGTACCATTTCATGGCAAAAGTAGAACTGAAACAACCAATCGTAGAAGAAATCGCGAACAGCATCAAAGACGCACAGTCAGTAGTTCTGGTAAACTACAGCGGTCTTACTGTTGAGCAGGATACTATTTTACGTAAGGAATTAAGAGAATCCGGCGTTAATTATAAGGTTTACAAAAACACTATGATGCGTCGTGCATTCGAAGGTACTGCATGTGCAGAACTTGATCAGCACTTACATGGAACAAACGCTCTGGCCATTTCCGCGACAGACGCAACTGCTCCTGCAAGAATCCTGGCAAAATATGCAAAACAGTATCCGGCACTTGAATTAGTAGCTGGTATCGTGGAAGGAAACTACAATGACCAGGCTGGAATCCAGGCTCTGTCCCAGATTCCGTCCAGAGAAGAACTTCTTGGAAAACTGCTTGGAAGCATCCAGTCTCCGATCACCAACTTTGCTCGTGTGCTTAATCAGATCGCAGAGGCAGGCGGAGCTGCTGCAGCAGCAGAAGCACCTGCAGCAGAGGCTGAGGCACCAGCAGCAGAATAATTAAACGGAAAAATAAAAATCCAAATTAAATTAAAAAATCAAAAATGGAGGGAAATTAAAATGGCAAAATTAACAACAGAAGAATTTATTGCGGCAATCAAAGAATTATCCGTATTAGAGTTAAATGACTTAGTAAAAGCTTGTGAAGAAGAGTTCGGCGTATCTGCAGCAGCAGGTGTTGTTGTAGCAGCAGCAGGCCCTGCAGAAGCAGCAGAAGAGAAAGATGAGTTCGACGTAGAGCTGACAGAGGTTGGCCCGAACAAAGTTAAAGTTATCAAAGTTGTTCGTGAAGTTACCGGCTTAGGTCTGAAAGAAGCAAAAGCTGTTGTTGACGGTGCTCCGAAGGTTGTTAAAGAAGCAGCTTCCAAAGCTGAGGCTGAGGACATCAAAACAAAACTTGAGGCTGAAGGCGCTAAGGTTACTCTTAAATAATTTAAAAACAGAGACGGCACATGGACAAAAGCCATGTGCCATCTTTTTGCCCTTTTTTAGGAATATGAAGTGTAGAAGGAGATAATACACAATTATGGAGGGAACACAGGAAAGGATGACTGAGGGGGCAATTGGAAGAAAAATCCTTCGGTTTGCTATGCCTTTATTTTGGGGGAATCTGTTTCAGCAGCTTTACAACATTGCGGATACCCTGATTGTGGGTAATCTTCTGGGAAATACTGCTTTGGCTGCAGTCAGCTCTACAGGAAGTCTGGTATTTTTGCTGGTCAGTCTGTTCAATGGAATATCTATGGGGGCTGGAGTTGTTGTTTCGCGTTTTTGGGGGGCAAAGGATACCAGAAATGTACAAAAAGCTGTGCATACTGCTCTGGCATTGGGCCTGAGCGCAGGAGTGGCGGTATCTGTATTCGGCGTGCTGGCAGCGCCCAGGATTTTGGTGTGGATGGATACACCGCAAGAAGTGCTGAAGCAGTCAGTTATTTACATACAAGTGTATTTTGCCGGGGTATTGGGAATGATCATGTATAACTGTTGTATGGGTGTTATGCAGGCAGTGGGGGATAGCCGCCATCCTCTGGAGTACCTGATCATTTCGTCTGTGCTCAACGTGGTTTTGGATCTGGTAATGATTATCGTATTCCACATGGGAGTGGGAGGCGCAGCGTTGGCAACGGTGATATCGAACTTTATCAGCTTCTTTCTCTGTCTGCTGCGGCTGACCAGGGTAAAAGAGGACTATCAGGTATCACTGCGCAAAATCAGGTTTGACCGGAGCAGTCTGAAAATGATCATTCGTTACGGCCTTCCTTCCGGCTTGCAGAATTCAATTATTTCTCTGGCCAATGTAGTGGTACAGTCTAACATCAATACCTTCGGAGAGATGGCCATAGCCGGCTGCGGTGCTTACTCCAAAGTAGAAGGCTTTGGTTTTTTGCCGGTTACCAGTTTCACCATGGCAATTACTACCTTTGTAAGCCAGAATCTGGGGGCGAAGGAATACGAACGGGCGAAAAAAGGTTCGCGTTTCGGAATATTGTGCTCCATGTTGATGGCTGAGGTTATCGGTGCGCTTATTTTCCTGGGGGCACCGCTGCTGATCAAGGCTTTTACAAGCGAGCCGGAAGCAATTGGTTTTGGCGTACAGAAGGCCAGAACCTGTACCCTGTTTTTCTGCCTGCTGGCCTTTTCACATTGTGTTTCTGCAGTCCTTAGGGGAGCAGGACAGGCGGTGACGCCGATGGTGGTCATGCTGATATTCTGGTGTGTGGTCAGGGTGGGATTTCTGACTATATTTACCCCGATTTTTCAGAATATCGCAGTAGTTAACTGGGTCTATCCCCTTACCTGGAGCCTGAGCTCGATTACGCTGCTGTTCTGCTATCTTAAGTCTGACTGGCTACATGGCTTTTTATGACTGCAGCCTGCGTGACGGCCGCGAAGGAGCGGGATTCTGCGGAGCAGAGGGCGAAAGGTAAAAAATATTTTCTGGTGGATAATCTGTAAAGTCAGGAGATGTCCACTTCTTCAGCAAAATCTCATTTACGATGGGAGTCTGGTAGTTTACCATCTTTTCCTGTCGTTCTATATTTCGGCACTCCCGGGGCTGTATACCGGAAAAACGAAGAAAATCACGGTTAAAGCTCCGCGGTGAGGAATAGCCGCATCTTAATGCAATTTCATTTATTGGAAGATCCGTCTGCACCAGCATCCGGTGGGCGGTATTGATACGGATCGAGGAGATATAGGTGCGCAGATTGCATCCCATATTCTGATTAAAAAGGCGCGAAAGCGCATATTTAGACATTCCGAGTTCGTTTGCAATGGACTCTTCCGTCGTGTCTTCAAAATGGTCGCTTATATAATTCAAAACCAAATTGTAAGGGGTTATCTCACGAGGTGCCTGACGGGGCTGGTGAGAAAGCGCAGTGCTCACATGGGACAGCAGCATGTTGATATAGCCTGTGACCGTGTACAGATTTTGGGAGGATACCCGTGTGTCTGTCAGAGAATGTATGATGGGATATAAAGAACCATCGCTTTTCAGACAGCAGGAGGTTGATCCCTGGGTCTGTACAAGCTGAGTAAAACGGGGAACCTCACTGGGAGAGCAGGCAAGAACCAACGACACGGAGCTGTTTTGGGTAACGTAGCTGTGGGGAACATTGTTGGCAATAAAAATAAGATCGTTTGGAACCGCTTTGATTTTATGGTTCAGGATCGCCACATCAATATTGCCCTCCAGGACAAAGAGAAGCTCATATTCTAAGTGCGTATGTTCCAGATAGGTCATGTTTTTGACCGTGCTGTAGCATATACAAGCCCCGGGAGTTTCTGTATATAACTGCGGAGGACATTATTATGAAAAAGAGCAAATTGAGCGGATTATGGAAAAAAGCTGCTGTTATGTCTGTGGCGGGTATTCTGGCTGCTTGCATGGGAGTCACAGTAGGAGCTGAGGAAGCGGAATATAAGGATACCCTTATTGTCGCTGAGTACGGCGATTCCGATTCACTGGATCCGCAGAAAAACGTATCCCATGAAAAAATCATGAGAGAGCTGTATGAGGGTCTTCTGGAAATTGACGCGGAAACAGGCGAGTTTGTGGGAGCATTGGCAGAAAGCTGGGAGCACAGCGATGATTACATGACCTGGACCTTCCATCTGCGCCAGGGCGTAAAATTTGCAGCATCCGGAAAAGAGATGACCTCTGCGGATGTAGTGGCCACCTTTGACCGTCTGCTGGACAAAGAAAATGCGGGACGATATACACAGAACGTGGAATTCATCGATACGGTTACAGCACTGGACGATTATACGGTGGAGATGACACTGGCATATGAGTATGGTGCTGTGGAGGATACCTTTACACAGGCATGTACCTACATCATGAATGCAGACTACCTTGAAGAGTACGGAAGCGACATCGGATTTGATCCGGCTACGATCGACGGTACAGGACCATATAAGCTGGTAAGCTGGGATATGGATGAGGAAGTTGTACTTGTAGAAAATGAAGAGTGGTGGAGAGGCGAAGTTGGTACGCCAAATCTGATCTTCAAGATCATTCCTGAGGAAGCTTCCCGTGCTATGGCCATTGAAACCGGTGAGGTAGATGTAATGGACCGTCCTGGTGTCGATGATGTACAGAGACTGGAAGAGACAGAAGGTCTGGTAGTATTTAATAAGCCGGGTTACGGTCTTCACGGATTCCAGTTCAACTGCTCCGAAGGACGTGTATGTGCAGATACAAAGGTTCGTCAGGCAATCGTAAACGCAATCGACAGTGAGACGATCTGCCAGGCACTGTACGGCAGCATCGGTGAGACTGCTACACATGCTCCGCTGGCACCTCAGTATTTTGGATATACGGATATGGGCGTACAGCCTTATGACGTAGAGAAAGCAAAAGAGCTTCTTGCAGAAGCAGGATATGAGGATGGCATGGAGCTGTCTGTCATGACCTATGACGGATACAACAAGGGCGTTGAGCTGGCAGAGTGTATCAAAGCAAACCTGGCAGATGTTGGCATCAATGTAACCATCGAGGCAGTGGACGGAGCAACCTTTACCGCAGCAGTGAACGGAATCACTCCTGAGGAAATGCCATGGGATATGTTCATCATGGGCTTTGGCGGTCTGGGCGGTCTGGACTGTGACGGATGTCTGCGCCGTGTATTTGTAACCAGCCCCGATGGACTTAACACCAACAATTACGGTTGGTATTCCAATGAGCGTGTAGATGAGCTTTTGAACGGCGCTATTGTGGAAATGGATCAGGATAAACGTCGTGAAATGTACGCGGAAGCAGAGCAGATCGTAT
The DNA here is from genome assembly GCF_964240875.1 of Ruminococcus sp. 5_1_39BFAA. NCBI lineage: Bacteria > Bacillati > Bacillota > Clostridia > Eubacteriales > Oscillospiraceae > Ruminococcus > Ruminococcus sp. 5_1_39BFAA. The sequence goes on from NZ_CAXSVO010000017.1 coordinate 33,152, forward strand.
ATCTGGACGATCCGGTTGCAGTGTACTTCAATCTGCGAAGCAGCATCTTTGTAATGACCGATAAGGTGGAAAACTTCTCCATGAGCGCTACCCAGCGTGTAGAATTCGAGAAGATCAAGGTTCGCGAGTAACACGGTGTCAAATAAGAAATATTAAGTAAAATGTTGGAGCCATTGTGCCGGGTATCCGGCACAGTTGCTCCACATATTTTTATTCTTATAGCACTTCGGAATTTTTCAACAGAGAAATGGTTGCTGGCGCAGCCGCGCTTCGGCGCGAGTGTGCGCCAGAGCACACTTTTTAATAGAGGAATTGTTTATGCTTAAATATATTGTGAAACGCATTTTACAGATGATTCCCATGCTGCTGATCCTGTCGGTCGTGGTCTTCTGTATGGTCCGCCTGATCCCGGGAGATCCGGTTACCATGAATCTGGGTATGGGCGCCGGAAAAGATGCGATTGCGGCAGAGACGGCGCGGCTGGGACTGGATAAGCCGATTTGGGAGCAATATCTGATCTGGATGAATAATCTGCTGCACGGGGATTTCGGCACCTCGATCTCCACGCACAAGGAAGTGCTGTATGAGATCACCCGCCGCTATCCGACTACTTTCCGTCTGGCTTTGGGAGCCACTCTTTTTTCTACTGTGGTAGGAGTTGCTTTCGGAATCCTGGCATCTGTAAAACACGGAAAAATAACAGATAATCTTTTGATGGTGCTGTCTCTGGTATCTGTTTCCACGCCGTCCTTTTTTCTGGCAATGATACTGATGTTGATTTTCTGTCTTCAATTGGGGCTTTTGCCGGTGAGCGGTTTTGATACGTGGAAGCATATGGTGCTGCCTATCATGACTTTGGGAATGCAGGAGGTTGGCTACATAACGAGAATTACCCGTTCCTCCATGCTGGATGTCCTGGGGCAGGATTATATCAGAACCTCCCGTGCCAGAGGTGTGGGAGAGCTGACCGTTACCTGCGTACATGCGCTGAAAAATGCCATTATTCCGGTTCTGACCTCTGTCGGCCTGCGGTTTGGTTCTCTTCTGGCAGGGGCAACACTGACAGAAACGGTGTTTTCTATTGCCGGTATCGGTCGTCTGACAGTAACTGCGGTATCACAGCGTGATTACCCGCTGATCCAGGGGTGTATTCTGGTACTGGCTGTTACTTTTGTTGTGGTAAATACAATTGTGGATATTCTTTATACAGTGGCAGATCCGCGTATTAAATTTGAGTAAGGGGGCAGAGGATGAAACATACTGTATTTCGACGTTTTTTAAAGCGTAAGGTATCTGTAGTCGCTGCCGTTGTTTTGCTGGTCATCATTGGATTGTGTGTATTGGGACCTATATTTATCCACACGGATCCTTTGGAACAGAATATTCTCAGCGCCTACCAGGAGCCAAGCAGTGAGCATTGGTTTGGCACCGATAATCTTGGTCGTGATATTTTTATCCGCATACTGGTAGGTGGACGGAATTCCCTTTGGATCAGCTTTGAAGGAGTGATTTTAGGCACCTTTGTGGGAGTAATGCTGGGTGTATTTGCAGGATATTTCGGAGGAATTGTGGATACCCTGATCTCACGTTTTGTGGATATTCTGCTGGCGTTTCCGGGGCTATTACTGGCAATCGCGGTAGTTGCCGTATTGGGGAACGGTATGCAGAATACAGTGATCGCGATTTCAATCTTTTCCATACCAACCGTGGCGCGCATGGTGCGCAGTGAGGTAATTTCCCTGCGGGAAAATGAGTATATTGCGGCAAGCCGGGTAATGGGAGAGAGCAATGTTCGGGTTATTTTTACCCATATCATACCGAACGCGGTTTCGCAGATCATCGTAAATGTGACGCTGCAGCTTGGAACGGCTATTTTGATCGCTTCATCCCTGTCATTCCTGGGATTGGGCGTTACCCCTCCAGATCCGGAGTGGGGTTCCATGCTGAGCCAGGCAAGGGATGTGCTCCGGTCTTATCCGATGCAGGCAATCATTCCGGGTGCTGCTATTACACTGGTAGTTATGAGTTTCAGTTTAGTTGGAGATGGGCTTCGGGATGCACTGGATCCCCGTCTGAAAAATGTGTGAGGTGAGGACTATGAAGGAAGAAGCATTATTGAGCGTCCGCAACCTGAAGAACTATTTTTATACGGAAGACGGTGTGATGCCCTCGGTTGACGGCGTTGATTTTGAGTTATCAGCGGGTGAAACACTGGCAATCGTGGGAGAGTCCGGCTGCGGAAAATCCGTTACCAGCCTGTCGATCATGGGCCTGGTGCAGTGCCCTCCCGGAAAAATTGTGGACGGAGAGATCCTGTACAAGGGACAGGACCTGTTGAAAATGAATAAAAAGGAAATGCGTGCCATTCGGGGCAACGAGATTTCCATGATATTCCAGGAACCAATGACCAGCCTGAATCCGGTATTTACGGTAGGACAGCAGATCATGGATTCCTTTCGGATCCATCAAAAGCTGGGGAAAAAAGAGGCAAGGGAAAAAACGATTGAAATGATCCGGATGGTGGGAATTCCGTCCCCGGAAAAGGTGGTGGACGAATATCCCCATGAGCTGTCAGGCGGTATGCGTCAGAGGATCATGATTGCCATGGCACTTGCCTGCCAGCCAAATATTCTGATCGCGGATGAGCCCACTACGGCGCTGGATGTGACGATCCAGGCACAGATCATGCGGCTTTTGGGAGAGATGAAGGAAAAAACGGGAACATCCATCATTATTATTACCCATGACCTGGGGGTAGTGGCGCAGATTGCGCAGAATGCCATGGTTATGTATGCGGGGCAGGTGGTGGAATATGTGCCGACCCGCAGTATCTATAAGGATCCGCTGCATCCTTATACGGCAGGTTTGCTGAAGAGCATTCCGAAACTGAATGAGGAGACGGATACACTGTACAGCATTAAGGGAATGGTTCCAAGCCCCAAGGATTATCCAAAGGGCTGCCGGTTCTGTCCGCGGTGCGAGGAAGCGAAAGGGGTCTGCCGGGAAAAACAGCCGCCTTTGCTGAAGCTTGCAGACGGCAGAAAGGTCCGCTGCTGGAAATATGACGAACAGGAGGGAAAGCATTTTGAGTGAAAATCTGCTTGAGGTACAGGGCTTAAAAATACATTATCCTGTAAAGTCAAAGAACAGGCTGGGAAATAGCGTCTCCTGGTCTAAAGCGGTGGACGGCGTGAGCTTTACAGTGAAAAAGGGAGAAACGTTTGGCGTGGTTGGTGAGAGCGGCTGCGGAAAATCCACTACAGGAAAGGCGATCATCCGTCTGTTGGAGCCTACGGAAGGTAAGATCCTGTTTGACGGAAAGGACATCAGCGGCTATTCCAGAAAAGAGCTGGCACGGAAGATCCAGATGATCTTTCAGGATCCTTTTTCCTCACTGGATCCCCGAATGACGGCAGGAACGTGCATTGCGGAGCCGCTTTCCGTACATAAGGTGGGAACAAAGAAGGAACGGCGGGACCGGGCTGTTCAGCTTATGAAGGACGTAGGACTTCGGGAAGACCAGTACGAACGGTTCCCTCACGAGTTTTCCGGGGGACAGCGCCAGCGTATCGGTGTTGCCAGGGCAATTGCCCTTCAGCCGGAGCTGGTGGTATGCGATGAGCCGGTTTCTGCGCTTGATGTTTCGATTCAGGCTCAGATCCTGAATCTGATGAAAGAGTTGCAGAACAAATATAAGCTGACTTATATTTTTATTTCACACAATCTGAGCGTAGTAAAGTTTTTGTGCGACCGTGTTGCGGTAATGTATCTGGGACATATTGTGGAGCTGGCGGATAAGAAGGAATTGTTTGACAATCCCTGCCATCCTTATACAAAGGCTCTGTTAGATGCGATTCCCATTGCAGATCCGGATGTAAAGAGTATGAACGGGGAGCTGACGGGAGATGTTCCCAGTCCTTTGAATCCCCCGTCCGGGTGCTGCTTTCATACACGCTGTCCTTATGCTACGGAACGCTGCAGAAAGGAAGCTCCGGTATTGCATGAGACAGCAAAAGGACATACAGTTGCATGTCATCAGTTTCATGAGTCAGAGACTCTGTAGAAAACTACGGGGATCAATTCAAGGAGGAATATAAAAATGGAATGTAAGTTAATTCAGGAGTATGAGGTATCCAGTTGGGAGCGCGTAGAGTTTCAGGCTGACGAGGAATTAAAGGAAATCGAAAAGAAGATGGCAGCGGATCCTGACAATGCGGTGCTTTGGATGGAAAAAGGTCTGAAGCTGGCAGAGAGCGCACTTTACCGTGAGGCGGGAGAGTGCTATGCCCATGCCATCTCTCTGGATCCGTTCAATGGAATCTTATACCGCCACAGAGCACACAGATTTCTTTCCCAGTGGCGATTTGAGGATGCACGGGCAGACTTTGTGATCGCTTCCAGACTGATTCCGGAGAACTGGGATGTGTGGTATCATCTGGGACTTTCCAATTTCCTGCTGGGAGATTACGCGAAGGCTGAGGTGGCTTACCAGAGATGTCTGGAGCTTTCTAAGGCAGAGGATGAGCTGATTGCTGTCTGCGACTGGTATTATATGACAGAGCTTCGTCTGGGTAACCGGGAAAAAGCGCAGGCTCTGCTTGAGAACATCAAAGAGGACTTTAACCCGGGAGACAATGTGGCATATTTCCGCCGTCTGCTGATGTACAAGGGAATCCTGAAGCCGGAAGAGGTAATTCCGGCAGACATCTCCAAAATGGAAGCCCTGGATGTAGTGACAATGGGATTTGGCATTGCAAATTATTACTGGTATAACGGAGACCAGGAGAAATCCAATCAGATGATTGACATGATCCTGGATATGGGAGACAAAAACGAGTGTTACTTTGCTTTTGGATATCTTGCTGCTAAGGTAGATAAGAAAAACAGAGGTTAAGCCTGAACGGATAGAAGTTTGAAACATATTTTTTAGATGGAATCAGGAGGAAGAGCTTATGAGAAAGAGTATGCTGCTGGAGGCGCCGCTTTCCGAATACGAGCAGAGGATCAGCAAGCTGTGTGCGGAACTGAAAAAACGAGGAATGGATGGTATTTTGCTTTCTGCACCGGACAATATGAGATATTTCTGCGGTCACCGCAGTATTGTGTGGGATTCAAACGTTTCCATGCCGGGAACGCTGGTGGTATCAGCAGACGGAACGATGCGTCTGGCTGGTTCCCAGAGCAATCATCCGACGGCTGTAAGGACTGCCTGCGTAGATGAGGATTGTTATATCGCCTATTTTAACGGAGGCGTGAGAAAGCCGGGCCAGCCAACCAGCTATCCGGAGGCAATCTGCCAGGCATTTACGGAGCTTGGACTGGAAAATGGAAAAATTGGTATGGAATGGGGCCGGGGTTGTCGCGTGCGTATGATCCATGCGGATTATGAGCAGATCATATCTACTATGTCACATGCGAATTTTGTGGATGCAAGTGATGTAATCTGGGCAGTGCGCGGTGTGAAGAGCCCGTACGAGCAGGATCTTCTTCGGAAGGTAAACAATATCAATACAAAGCTGTTTGAACATGCTTATGAGCGTCTGATCCCAGGTGTGACAACGGAGCGGGAGCTGTATAACAGCATGGTTTCCGAGGCGTTTGCACTTGGCTGTGACAGTATGCTGGAGCTGGATGTAAGAGGACACAAGGACCGCTACGGCCTTCCGAATTGTCCGCCCAGCAATATGCCTTTTGGAACAGAGGACGGCACGGCGATCCTGATCGACGGCGGCCCGAGCTATCAGGGATATTTTTCCGATATTATCCGCATTGGCGTAGGCCACAGTCTTGGTCTGAATGTACATGAGTATCCGTGTCTGGAAGCAGGGGAAGAGACGCCTCTGAAGGCAGGTATGGTCATGACACTTGAGCCGAATCTGGACAGCAAGACTGCAGGCTCCATGGTTCTGGAGCAGAACTTTATCATCACAGAAGATGGATACGAGCTGCTCAGCAAGATGCCTACGGAGATGGTAAGGATACATTAATAAATAATAAGGATATGATATGGACCACCAGTCAAAGCGGCTGGTGGTCCGTGTGTTCTTTGCGGTATGCGCTGGGAGAGACACCATAGATCTTACAAAACTGTCGGGAAAAGTGGCTGGCATCCGCGCAGTTTATGTCATCGGAGATCTGGCTGATGCTTCGCTGTGTGGTGGTGAGAAGAAGCGCCGCATGGAGCATTTTCTGCTGGGTGACGATCTGGGAAAAGGTGGAGCCGGTCTTTGCCTTGATATAGCGGCTAAGATAGGCTGTGGTATATCCGAATTCTTTTGCCAGAGATTCCAGTGTGACTGAGGAAAAATGCTCCTGAATATACATCAGGATTGCAAGAATCGGTTCGCTTTTTTCCGTGTGCTGGGAGGTGGTAACGTGCTCCTGATGGTGACGCAGCAGATGAACGAAAACATAGTTCAGCATGCCCACAATGGCGCCTTGCCAGTAAGGCTTCTTTCTTTCGTATTCCAGATAAATGGAACAGATCAACTGAAACATCAGCGGGTCATCTCCCGTGTGGAAAAGCAAAAGCGGAGAATCGCCTTTTCCATATAAAATCTTCTCAAAATACTGGTTCAAAAGATTATATTCCGTCATATTTCCAAAGAAAAATAACTGAAATGCCGATTTCTGCACTAGAATGTTGATGCCGATACATTCATCAGAATTTGCGATGATCTGATGGGGAATATCGTGCTGCCAGAGACAGAAATCTCCCTTTTGCAGGGAATATTTACGGTTGCCGGAGATATGGGTGCAGGAGCCTTCCAAAATATAGAAGAATTCAAAAAATGTATGTCGGTGCATGTGAGGAGGCAGATAGCGGAGGTGTTTGACTACGGAAATAGATTCGTTGCCGTGAAATACCTCTGTATCCAGCAAAACCTCCTGAAATCTTACGATAGTGCGGTCATATTCCTGCCTGATCTGCTCCTGCTGTTCCTGCGACAGCAGGCTTTGTCTGTGCAAAATATGATAATGGGAACGAAACAGGGTTTCCAGTGGGGTAAGAGGACGAAGTCTGCTCATTAGCACCGAAAAGTCATTTGGGGAATATTTCTCTGTCAAAATCATCATCTCCAGTCGTGGTTATTTGATCGCCGGGCAAAAAAAATGAATTGTTCATAATTGATAAAAAAATCAAATTAAAATTGTAATAAATGTACAACATTAAGAAGACTCTCTCTGAATAGTGTAACTTATATGAGCAAATATGTCAAAAAAATACTTTTCAGAAGCCAAAAAAATACAAATATCAAGGAAACCTTCCTGCTATAATTCAGGACAGAAAAAAGGTTTACAGGTTACCTGAGAAAAAACCTGAATATGAAAACAGGAGATTGGAATATGAAAAGAAAACACGTTGCGATTTTATTGGCAGGCCTGATGGCGTTGGGAAGCATTCAGGCACCTGTATGGGCAGCAGAAGAAGCAGGCAGCACTGTGGCAGCACTGGCAGCAGGATTTGCGGTACCGGATGAGAGCTATCGGCCAGGCGTGCGCTGGTGGTGGCCGGGCGGAGCGGTTGAGGAAGAAACTCTGAAATCCGAGATTGATTATCTGGCGGAAAAAGGAATCGGTTATGTAGAGATCAATCCTTTCAAAGTATCTGAAATACTGGAGGGTGATGAGGAAAGGGTGAAATCCATCTATACACCGGAGTTCTATGAGCTTTTGGACATTGCCATCAGCTATTGTGAAGAAAAAGGAATTACCGTTGATCTGAATATGGGTTCCGGCTGGAATGCAAACAGCCCTGATGTTACTTATGAGGAATCTATGGGAAATATGGCACTTGGTCGTGCAACGGTAACAGGAGCCGATGCAAAAACAGAGTTGGAAATCCCAGCGGCAGAGCGCAGCCTTTTCTATGTGGGAGAAGACGCAAAGGGCGAGTGGCGTGACGAAAGCGTAAAGCTTCAGGGTATACTGGTTGCAGAAATTACGGAGGCCGCAGGAACGGATTTTGTAGAGGGAGAGGGATTGTTTGGTCCGAAGCCTTCTTACGAGGATGTGTATGATGCAGAAGGCAATGTGACAAAATCCTACGACACACAGATCGTCCTGAATTCTGAAAACAGCCACTTTATTTCTGCTGACGATGCACAGATCCAGGACGGCAAGCTTGTTTTAGGCGAAGAAATTACGGCTTCCCTTGATGACGGCAAGAATTATGAGATCATTGCTATGTATTATCTTCCGTCCGGCGGAAAGGCAATCGACTGCGCAGTACCGGAGTGGTACACCGTGGATCATATGGACGCAGCAAAGGTTGCGGATTATCTGAATGACTGGCTGGGCAATGAAAATCTGTCCGCAATTTTGGAAAAGCATTCCAATATCAGAGCCCTTTTCAACGACAGCTATGAGTTCTATTCTGATATTTATTATTCCGAAAATATTGCAGAGCTGGCGGCAGATGCAGAAAACAATGGCCTTGGCTATGACTTCAGCAAATATCTGCCAACGATTTATAAGCAGTACAGTGCAGCGCCGTTCTACATGGGTCTTGGAACTATAGATACTTATCTTACATACACCACAGATGAGGATGAAAAGAGCCGTATCCAGTATGATTATAACACTCTGGTGAACCAGCGATTTGAAGAAGGCATGGAAGCGTTTAAGGAAGGCTCTAATGAGAGGGATCTTCTCTACAGGCAGGAAGCATATAATCCGCCTATTGATACCATCGGATCTGCTGAAAACGTTGATATTCCAGAGGCTGAGCAGGCAGATGAGCTGAGTCTGATCCGCGTATCCTCCGGAGCGCATTTATACGACAAAGATCTGGTTACCTGTGAACAGTATACATTGGGGAGAACTCCTCTGGCAAATACCCTGGAGCAGTTCAAGATTGGCTATGATATTATGGCGACCAGCGGTGTCAATAACTTTTTCTATCATGGAATGATGTACGGATATGGAGTGGATTCTGAAGAATATGGTGAAATTGGATGGGCACCGTTCCCGTCTACCGGCATGAATGCTTCTGAGAGAAATACCTTATCCGAATATCTGGATGAAATGAACGAATATGCAACCCGCGTCAACTATCTGATGCAGCAGGGCAAGGCGAGCAAGGACGTGGCATATTACATGCCATTTAACGGAAGCCTTTCCCTCACAGACGCTGTAAATACTATGAACAGCAACGGTATCGCATGGGATGCCATAAACGATGACAGTATCATTTCTGAGGAGACAACGGTTGTTGACGGACAAATTTCTGCAAACGGCGGCAACATGGTTTATGATGCTATTGTTGTAGAATCCGCATCCGTTCCTGTAGATACAATGGAAAAACTGGCAGCTATGGCAGAAGAGGGCGCAACTGTGATCTTCTATGGAGAGGCGCCGTCCAGACAGCCGGGATACCAGGATGGAAATTATGCGGAAGCAGATGCAAAAACTGCAGATGCGGCAGCAAAAGTTCTGGAGCAGGAAAACGGAGTCCTTGCAGCAGACGCTGAAAGCTTTGCGCAGGCTCTGGCAGAAAAAGTGACACCAGAGGTTTCCTATGAAACAAATGACCAGGTTCGTTTTGCAAGACGTACACTGGATGACGGATCCGAGCTTGTTTACCTGAGAAACATCGGAGAAGCTGAGAATACCATTACCGTAAAGACAGCCGAAGGCTATGGCAGCTGCTACTGGCTTGACCAGAGCACCGGAAAGATCTATAACGCTGAAAAGGCAGAGGATGGAACTATTACCGTAACGATGGATGCCAGTGTGGATAATCTGACAGGCATGGCAGGAGACGGCCCGAGAAGTATGTCACTTGCACTGCTTTGCACAAAAGCTGACGATGCTATCGAAGTATCTGAAGGCGCTCCGGCGTGCATTGACCAGACTGAGGCAGCTTCTGAGGCAGCCGTAGAGCTTCAGACCCTGACAGTAGGCGAGGAGACATATACGGAGGATATCCTTGGAAAATGGAACAGTGACGAATTCCAGGGCGGCGCTCTGAAAAATTCTGCTGAAACAGGAACCTATGAGGGCACCTTTACCCTCGAAGGAAAAGAGGAAGGCCAGAAGGCATATCTCACACTGAGTGAGATCTACGGCGGTGTAACGATCCTGGTAAACGGGCAGGAAGCCGGAGATATCCTGTATGCACCTTATGAGCTGGATATCACAGAATATGTTCAGGATGGAGAAAACACAGTATCCATTCAGGTTACACCAAGAAGATATAACGAGGTTCACACAGATCTTGCTACAGAGGAGCTGGTAGATACCGGACTTGCTGGTGAGATCAACGTGGAAATCAGATAAACAGGACAGGAATAGAAGGATGTATTGTAAAAAAATGGAACGGGAATGTCTATGGACATTCCCGTTTTCCTCATGTAAAATAAGGAAATAAAGCAATATTTTACAGTATTTGGAGGGAATTGGGATGAAGAAAACAGCAGCAGTCCTTTTATGCCTGGCAATCGCTTCCTGGCTGTCGCTGCCTGCAGCAGCGGAGGAAGCAGTGGTATCAGGATCGGAAGTGACGGCGGTTGAAGAAATACAGACAGATGAAATAGAGACGCTTCTTCCTGAAACAGAGGAAGAAGAAGGGGGAATGTTTCAGGAGGAAAATGAGGCGCTATTTGGAGACGAAAGTGTGATTCTGCCTGGTGCTCCTGACAATACAGAGTCCGGAAATACAGAATTTTCCGAAGGAGAGACAGAAGTATCCGGTTTTATAGATGAAGGCGCGATGAATGCAGAGCAACAGGAGATGACAGCAGGAACAGAACTGTTTTCAGGATCGGATCCGGATACGGGGGAGCTTCCGGAGCCGGGTGCCGTGGAAGCAACCTTGAATGTGCGGGAAGGGGAGGATATCACAGCCCCTCTTAATGAGCTGCTTTTTATCATGGGTCAGCGCGCCACAGATGAGCAGCCCTGTAAGGTCACCATACCGCCGGGCAGCTATCAGCTTACTGGTACGATCTGCATGTACAGCAATCTTCATCTCTGTGCGCAGGGAGCTACTATTACAAAAAACTCCCAGGAAAAGCACATCCTGCTCCGTCTTGGAAACAGCGAGATTTCGGCGGGAGGCTATGATGGCTACCGGAATATCACCATAGAAGGCGGAACCTGGGATTGTAATTATCCGGTCATTGAGGATAAAGCAGGAGGAACGGGCTACGTAGGCTTCCGCATCGGTCATGCCAGCCATGTGACAGTCAAAAATGTTACGTTTCTGAATAATCTGAAATCCCATTTTCTGGAGCTGGCCGGGGTCAGGGATGTTTTAGTAACAGGCTGTACCTTCCGGGGGTACTGGGAAGGTTATGAGGGCGGCGGGCAGGAATGTATTCAGTTGGATGCCTGTCTGGATTATATTTTTCCCAATTATCAGCCTTTTGACGGAACTGTATGTGAGGATGTTGTGATCACGGGAAACACCTTTGAAAATGTTTTTGCAGGAGTGGGAAGCCATAGTATGGTATTTGACCATTCCTATCGAAACATTACTATCAGCGGCAATTCCTTCTATAATATAAAGAAGCGCGCCGTATGGTGTCTGAACTATGAAGATTCCCGCGTGGAAAATAACGTGATGGAAAACGTGGGCGGCGGTGTATTGGTAAGCTCTGTTTATTATCCCAACACCCATGTTCTTGCAGGACAAAATCCTTCTAATAAGGGAAACCAGCAGCCGATGAATGTGAACGTCACAGGAAACTCCATCTCCATATCCAATACGGCAGCCATTAATGGCGCTTCGTGGAAGGGATATGGTATCCAGATTGAGGGAGAAAAGGCAAGGAAAACCTCGGGCAGTGTGCCGGAGGGGATTTACCCGGCAAAATCGGTTGCGGTTACAGGAAATACCATTACGGGCTATGGAAACGGAATCCGCCTTTTTCTTGCAGATAACTGCCAGGTCACCGGAAATCGGGTCTCCCTGAAAAAAACAGGAAACTTTTCTAATATAGGAATCTGTCTGGGAGCGTCAAATGTCAATACTATAAGCGGGAACGCGGTGGAGAACAGCCGTAATGTGGGAATATATGTCTATAACGGAGGCAGCTCCTACAAGATTGCGGCGAAGAAAAATTCTATCAGCCGCAATTCCGTATCGGGAACAGACGGAGACGGCATTTTGGTCGAAGAGGGAAGCACGACGACTGTCGTGTACCGCAACACGGTTACGGGATCCAAAAAGAACGGAATCGTCATTTCGGGCAGTAAAAACTGTGTTATTACCTATAATAATGTAAGCAAATGTACATTGGATGGAATCAGCGCTGTAAAAGCAAGCGGAATCGATCTGAGGGCAAATAGTATTTCGGCAAACAAAGGAAGAGGGATGTCCCTTCAGAGCCTGACCGTCAGCATCCTGCGCAAAAATACGATGAAAGAAAATGGAAAGTACGGCATCTATACGGAAGCGGCAAAGGTAAAAAGCCAGAAATCAAATAAAATGGAAAGCAACAAATCCTCCTATGCTATCTGCGCAAAGAGCAGTAAAGGAATCAGCTCATTTCGGATGGTGCCAAGCAGCACGGTCACCAGAAAGACTACAAAGCTTACAGGGAAAATAGTGGGCGGAAAAACCGTTACCGTATATGCGAAAAAAAACTCCGGAAATTTAAAGCTTGCCAGGGGAAAGGTAACTGCGAAAGGCCGATACAGCCTTTCTGTGAAAAAGCAGAAAAAGGGAACCACTCTGATATTTGCTGTAAAGGATGCCTATGGAAACACAGCTATTATCCAGAAAACTGTAAAATAAAAAGCTGCGGAAGCGCGGATGATACTTGGATTTGAGAAAAAATAAATATACAGACTGTATAGACCGGGATACAGCGGCTGAATCAGAAAAGCCGCTGCGCCCGGTGTTTCTTTTTTGTTAAAAAAATTTAAAATTTTTATTGACAGCCTTTCTTCGTTGTGCTATAGTGAAGAATGCTATATTATGGCAAGATATGCCTAATTATCTTCATAACAGGCAGTAACATGTTGTAATAAATATAAATAAAAACAGGGGTGAAACGTCAATGGAAAAAAACAGAATTCGTTCTGTAAAAACTGGAAAAAGCATGCGAATGAGCTACCAGAGACAAAAAGAAGTTCTGGAAATGCCGAATTTGATCGAAGTCCAGAAAGATTCTTACCAGTGGTTTCTCGACGAAGGATTGAAGGAAGTCTTTGATGACATTTCTCCGATCGCAGATTACGGCGGAAAGCTCAGCCTTGAATTCATCGACTTTACATTTGAGGAAAAAGATGCAAAATACACCATCGAACAGTGTAAAGAACGTGACGTAACTTATGCCGCACCTTTGAAGGTTCGCGTGAGACTGATTAACAAAGAAACAGAAGAAATCAACGAACACGAGATTTTCATGGGAGATTTGCCGTTAATGACGGCTACGGGCACGTTTGTGATCAATGGCGCTGAGCGTGTCATTGTCAGCCAGTTGGTACGTTCCCCTGGAATCTACTATGCGATTGCCCATGACAAGGTTGGTAAGAGACTGTTTTCCTGTACAGTTATCCCCAACAGAGGTGCATGGCTGGAATATGAAACCGACTCTAACGATGTATTTTACGTAAGAGTTGACAGAACCAGAAAGGTTCCCATCACTGTCCTCATTCGTGCCCTGGGAGTAGGCTCTAATGCGGAAATCGTGGAACTGTTCGGCGAGGAGCCGAAGATTCTGGCAAGCTTTGCAAAGGATACCTCCACAAATTACGAGGAGGGTCTTCTGGAATTATACAAAAAAATCCGTCCGGGTGAGCCGCTGGCAGTAGAGAGCGCAGAGAGCCTGATCAATGCAATGTTTTTCGACCCCAGAAGATACGACCTTGCAAAAGTCGGACGTTATAAATTTAATAAGAAGCTTCATTTTAACAAGCGAATCGTAGGTCATAAGCTGGCCGAGGATGTTGTGGACGCTTCCACCGGAGAGATTCTGGCAGAGACCGGAACAACCGTAACACGGGAGATGGCAGATCTTCTGCAGAATTCCGCTGTTCCGTTTGTATGGATCCAGGGAGAGGAAGACCGCAAGATCAAAGTCCTTTCCAGTATGATGGTTGATATCCGCCATTACCTGCCTGAGGTGACAGATCCTAAGGCAGAACTGGGTGTTACAGAGTTAGTATATTACCCTGTACTTGAAAAAATTCTGGAAGAAAATGACAGCTTTGAGGAAAGAAAACAGGCAATCCGCAGAGATATCCATGACCTGATTCCGAAACACATTACGAGAGAAGATATCTTTGCTTCCATTAACTATAACATGCATCTGGAATACGGTCTGGGCAATGACGATGATATCGATCATCTGGGCAACCGCCGTATCCGTGCAGTGGGCGAGCTGCTTCAGAACCAGTACCGTATCGGTCTTTCCAGACTGGAGCGTGTAGTCCGCGAGAGAATGACAACTCAGGATGTGGAGAGTATTTCTCCTCAATCCCTGATCAATATTAAGCCGGTGACAGCAGCGGTAAAAGAATTCTTCGGCTCTTCCCAGTTGTCACAGTTCATGGATCAGAACAACCCTCTTGGTGAGCTGACCCATAAGAGACGTCTTTCCGCCCTTGGACCAGGCGGTCTGTCACGAGACAGAGCAGGATTCGAGGTACGAGACGTTCACTATTCCCATTATGGAAGAATGTGCCCCATTGAGACTCCTGAAGGTCCGAACATCGGTCTGATCAACTCTCTTGCATCCTATGCAAGGATCAATCAGTACGGATTCGTGGAGGCGCCTTACCGTAAAATCGATAAATCAGATCCTAAAAATCCGCGTGTCACGGACGAAGTAGTCTATATGACCGCAGACGAAGAGGATAACTACCATGTAGCACAGGCGAATGAGGCCCTGGATGCAGAAGGACACTTTATCCGTAAGAACGTATCCGGTCGTTTCCGCGAGGAAACACAGGAGTACGAGCGTCAGATGTTTGACTACATGGACGTATCACCTAAGATGGTATTCTCAGTGGCAACGGCCCTGATCCCGTTCCTGCAGAACGACGATGCGAACCGTGCGCTGATGGGATCCAACATGCAGCGTCAGGCAGTGCCGCTTCTGACCACAGAGGCGCCTGTTGTAGGTACCGGTATGGAGAATAAGGCAGCCGTTGACTCCGGCGTGTGTATGCTGGCAAGAAAGTCCGGTACGGTTCTCCGTTCCACATCTACAGACATCAGTATCAAGAATGATGACGGAACAAAGGATGATTACCATCTGACAAAATTCTTAAGAAGTAACCAGAGCAACTGCTACAACCAGAGACCGATCGTAAACCAGGGCGATCACGTAGAGGCAGGAGACGTTATTGCAGACGGACCGTCCACCTCCAACGGAGAGCTGGCTCTTGGTAAAAACCCGCTGATCGGATTTATGACCTGGGAAGGTTACAACTACGAGGATGCTGTTCTTTTAAGTGAAAAGCTTGTACAGGACGATGTATACACATCTGTCCACATTGAGGAATATGAGGCAGAGGCCCGCGATACAAAGCTTGGGCCGGAGGAGATCACCCGCGATGTACCAGGTGTGGGCGATGATGCTTTGAAAGACCTGGATGAGCGCGGAATCATCCGCATCGGTGCAGAGGTTCGTGCCGGAGATATCCTGGTTGGTAAGGTTACCCCGAAGGGTGAGACAGAACTGACGGCTGAGGAGAGACTGCTCCGTGCGATCTTCGGTGAGAAGGCACGTGAAGTCCGTGATACTTCTCTGAAGGTTCCTCACGGCGAGTATGGTATCGTTGTGGATGCAAAGGTATTTACAAGAGAGAACGGCGATGAGCTGTCTCCCGGTGTAAATGAATCAGTCCGTATTTATATTGCACAGAAGAGAAAGATTTCCGTTGGTGACAAGATGGCCGGACGTCACGGTAACAAGGGTGTTGTTTCCCGTGTACTTCCTGTTGAGGACATGCCATTCCTGCCAAACGGCCGTCCGCTTGACATCGTGCTGAACCCTCTGGGTGTGCCGTCACGTATGAATATCGGACAGGTACTGGAAATTCACTTAAGCCTTGCTGCAAAGGCCCTGGGCTTCAATATCGCTACACCTGTATTTGACGGTGCAAACGAGGATGATATCCAGGATACCCTTGAGCTGGCAAACGATTATGTAAACACAGAGGACTTTGAAGAGTTCCGCGAGAAATACAAAGATATTTTAGCACCGGATGTTATGCAGTATCTGGATGAGAACAAAGAGCACAGAGCACTGTGGAAGGGCGTTCCTATCTCCAGAGACGGTAAGGTACAGCTCCGTGACGGACGTACAGGCGAGTTCTTTGACAGCCCGACTACCATCGGTCACATGCACTACCTGAAGCTGCACCATCTGGTTGACGATAAGATCCATGCACGTTCCACAGGTCCATACTCCCTGGTTACACAGCAGCCTCTGGGCGGTAAAGCGCAGTTCGGCGGTCAGCGTTTCGGTGAGATGGAGGTTTGGGCTCTGGAGGCATACGGCGCATCCTACACACTGCAGGAGATCCTGACTGTGAAATCCGATGATGTTGTCGGACGTGTAAAGACCTACGAAGCGATCATCAAGGGAGACAATATCCCTGAGCCGGGTATTCCGGAATCCTTCAAGGTACTTTTGAAAGAGCTGCAGTCTCTTGCACTGGATGTCCGCGTCCTGAGAGAAGACCAGACAGAAGTGGAGATCATGGAAAATGTCGATTACGGCGAGACAGACCTTCGTTCTATTATCGAAGGGGATTCCCGCAGCCACGGAAGAGAAGAATCTCTGGGCAGACACGGCTATACCAAGCAGGAGTTTGACGGAGGGGAACTTGTAGACGTGGAAGAGGAAGACGATGAGGACGATGAAGATTACGAAGTTCTCGACGATTCCTTTGATGATAGCGAAGAGTAGAAAGGGGAAAGAATACATGGCAGAATCAACCAATACCGCTGAAACATATCAGCCAATGACTTTTGATGCCATCAAGATCGGACTGGCGTCCCCTGAGAAGATCAGAGAGTGGTCAAGAGGCGAGGTTTTAAAACCTGAGACCATCAACTACCGTACCTTGAAGCCTGAAAAAGACGGACTTTTCTGCGAGAGAATTTTCGGACCGAGCAAGGACTGGGAGTGCCACTGTGGAAAGTATAAGAAAATTCGTTATAAAGGCGTTGTCTGCGACCGATGCGGCGTAGAGGTTACAAAAGCATCTGTTCGTAGAGAGCGTATGGGACACATCGAGCTGGCGGCTCCTGTTTCCCATATCTGGTATTTTAAAGGAATTCCGTCCCGTATGGGACTGATCCTGGACCTGACTCCGAGAATTCTGGAGAAAGTCCTCTATTTTGCTAACTATATCGTACTGGATCCGGCTGATTCCGGGCTTCAGTACAAACAGATCCTGACAGAGAGAGAATACCAGGATGCCCGTGAAAGTTACGGTTACAATTTCCGCGTAGGCATGGGCGCAGAGGCGATCAAAGAGCTTCTGATGGCAATTGATCTGGAGAAGGATTCAGAGGAATTAAAATCTGAGCTTGCGAAGGCTACCGGACAGAAGCGTGCGAGAATCATCAAACGTCTGGAAGTAGTAGAATCCTTCCGCGAATCCGGAAACAGACCGGAGTGGATGATCCTGGATGTGATTCCGGTCATTCCGCCGGATCTCCGTCCTATGGTACAGTTGGACGGCGGACGTTTTGCAACCTCTGACCTGAACGATTTATACAGAAGGATCATCAACCGTAACAACCGTCTGAAGAGACTGCTGGAGCTGGGTGCTCCGGATATCATTGTCCGCAATGAGAAACGTATGCTTCAGGAGGCTGTTGACGCGCTGATCGATAACGGACGCCGCGGACGCCCTGTTACCGGACCTGGAAACAGAGCGCTGAAATCCCTTTCCGATATGCTGAAAGGTAAATCCGGACGTTTCCGTCAGAATCTTCTTGGCAAACGTGTTGACTATTCCGGACGTTCCGTTATTGTCGTAGGACCGGAGCTGAAGATTTACCAGTGCGGTCTTCCGAAGGAAATGGCAATCGAGCTGTTCAAACCATTTGTCATGAAGGAGCTGGTTGCAAACGGAACTTCACACAATATTAAAAATGCAAAGAAAATGGTTGAAAAGCTGGAGCCGGCTGTATGGGATGTACTTGAGGATGTTATTAAGCAGCATCCGGTTATGCTGAACCGTGCACCTACACTGCACCGTCTTGGGATTCAGGCTTTTGAGCCAATTCTGGTAGAAGGTAAGGCGATCAAGCTTCATCCCCTTGTTTGTACTGCATTTAACGCTGACTTCGACGGTGACCAGATGGCTGTTCATCTTCCGCTGTCCCAGGAAGCACAGGCAGAGTGCCGTTTCCTTCTCCTTTCGCCGAATAACCTGCTGAAGCCGTCAGACGGTGGACCTGTGGCCGTTCCTTCCCAGGATATGGTTCTTGGTATCTACTATCTGACTCAGGAAAGACCTGGAAATAAGGGCGAGGGAAAAATCTTCAAGAGTGTAAACGAAGCGATCCTTGCATACGAAAACAAAGCCATCACGCTGCAGTCCAAGATTATTGTACGCTGCGAGAAGCAGATGCCGGATGGAACTGTGCTGAGAGGAAATGTGGAGTCCACACTGGGACGATTCCTGTTCAATGAGATCCTGCCTCAGGACCTTGGATTTGTAGACAGAAGCATTCCGGGCAACGAACTGCTTCTGGAGGTTGATTTCCTGGTTGGAAAGAAACAGTTAAAGCAGATTCTGGAAAAGGTCATTAACACCCACGGGGCAACCAAGACCGCAGAGGTTCTGGATGCCATCAAGTCCATGGGTTATAAATACTCCACACGGGCAGCCATGACCGTATCTATTTCTGATATGACCGTGCCGCCGCAGAAGCCGGAGATGATCAAACAGGCTCAGGATACTGTGGATTTGATCACCAAGAACTATAAGCGTGGTCTTATCACTGAGGAAGAGCGTTACAAGGAAGTTGTAGATACCTGGAAAAAGACGGACGATGAGCTGACACATGCCCTGCTGTCCGGCCTTGATAAGTACAACAACATCTTCATGATGGCTGACTCCGGAGCCCGTGGTTCCGATAAACAGATCAAACAGCTTGCTGGTATGCGTGGATTGATGGCCGATACAACCGGACATACGATCGAGCTGCCTATCAAGTCAAACTTCCGTGAAGGTCTTGACGTACTGGAGTATTTCATGTCTGCACACGGTGCACGTAAAGGTCTGTCCGATACAGCGCTTCGTACCGCTGACTCCGGTTACCTGACCAGACGTCTTGTAGACGTTTCTCAGGACCTGATCGTCCGCGAGATGGACTGCTGTGAGAGCAGAGACGAAATTTCCGGTATGTACGTAAAAGAATTCGTAGACGGAAAAGAAGAGATTGAGAGCCTTCAGGAACGTATCACCGGAAGATTTTCCTGTGAGACGATCAAGAACAAGGACGGTGAAGTCCTTGTAAAGGCAAACCATATGATCACGCCGAAGCGTGCGGCCCGCATTATGAAAGAGGGCGTAGATAACGAAACCGGCGGTTCCATTGACAAAGTGAAGATTCGTACCATTCTTACCTGTAAGTGTAAGGTTGGTGTGTGCGCGAAGTGCTATGGCGCAAACATGGCAACCGGTGAGCCTGTACAGGTTGGTGAGTCCATTGGTATCATCGCTGCTCAGTCTATCGGTGAACCTGGTACACAGCTTACCATGCGTACCTTCCATACCGGAGGTGTTGCTGGTGGAGATATCACACAGGGTCTTCCCCGTGTCGAGGAGCTTTTTGAGGCAAGAAAGCCTAAGGGTCTTGCTGTTATCACAGAGATCAAGGGTGTTGCTACCATTAATGATACCAAGAAGAAACGTGAGATCATCGTTACCGATCCGGAGACAGGCGATTCCAAGACCTACCTGATTCCTTATGGTTCCCGTATCAGGATTACGGACGGACAGGTTATGGAGGCTGGTGATGTGCTGACAGAAGGTAGCGTGAACCCGCATGATATCCTTAGGATCAAGGGTGTCCGTGCTGTTCAGGATTACATGCTCCGCGAGGTACAGCGTGTATACCGTCTCCAGGGTGTTGAGATCAATGATAAGCATATTGAGGTTATTGTTCATCAGATGCTGAAGAAGATCCGCATTGAGGAGAACGGAGACAGCGATTTCCTGCCAGGTACTCTTGTAGATTATCTGGAGTACGAGGAAGTAAACGAGCAGTTGGAAAAAGAAGGAAAAGCACCTGCTGTTGGAAAACAGGGTATGCTTGGTATTACCAAGGCTTCTCTGGCTACCGATTCCTTCCTGTCTGCCGCATCCTTCCAGGAGACTACCAAGGTTCTGACGGAGGCAGCGATCAAGGGTAAGGTTGACAAGCTCATTGGTCTGAAGGAAAACGTTATCATCGGTAAGCTGATTCCGGCAGGTACTGGTATGAAGTGCTACAGTGATGTAGAGCTTGACACAGGAATGCCTGAGGAAAAGCCCGTAGAAGTAGAAGAAATGGAAGAGGAGATTGATATTTCTTCTTATGAAGACGAGCCGCTTATGATGGAAGAGGATCTGCCGGAGGATGAAGAGGCAGAAGAGGATTTCGAAGAGCCGACAGAAGACGGCGAGGAAGAATAAGAATTCCATAACGAGTGATTTAAGGTACCCTCCGTGGCGGCGAAAGCCGCTGGGAGGGTATTTTTTTCCATATTCTTCAAAAAGAAAAATACAAAGGGCACTATCTTTTGTGTTAATATTCTAGTATAATTTGCTTTAATTCCTGACGGAAAGGAGGGAAATACATGGATAAAGAATTACCGGTTTCCGTGTGGCCGGAATGGAGAATTATAGAAAAGATCGGAGAAGGCTCATTCGGAAAGGTATATAAAGCGCAGCGGACAGAAAGAGGCAGATCTTTCTATTCCGCCATAAAGATTATTACTATCCCGGGCAGTAAGAGCGAGTTAAACAGTGTCAGGTCAGAGACAGGAAATGATAATTCTACCAGGGAATACTTTCAGAATCTTGTGGAAGAGTGCATTCAGGAAGTAAGCACAATGGAATATTTCCGGGGAAATTCTCACATTGTATCGGTTGAGGATTTTAAGGTTGTGGAGTATCTGGATGAGATTGGCTGGGATATTTCCATACGTATGGAATATCTGACCAGTTTTATGGACTATTGTACCGGAAAAGAGCTTACGGAAAAAGAAGTGATCAAGCTGGGCTGCGACCTCTGCAGGGCGCTGATCTACTGCAACCAGCTTAACATTGTCCATCGGGACATAAAACCGGAAAACATCTTCATATCCCGGTTTGGGGATTTTAAGCTGGGGGATTTCGGAATTGCCAGGGAGCTGGAACGCAGTATGAGCAGTATGTCAAAAAAGGGTACCTACTCTTACATGGCGCCGGAGATGTACCGGGGTGAGAAATATGACAGCAGTGCAGATATTTATTCATTGGGAATTGTCCTGTATAAGCTGATGAACCATAACAGACTTCCCTTCATTCCCCTGGAGAAGCAGTTGATCACATACAGAGATAAGGAAAATGCCCTGACTCGTAGGATATCCGGCGAGATGATGCCCTTGCCGGCACAGGCGAGCGGAGCGTTTGCTGCGATCATCCTGAAAGCCTGTGCATACAGGCCGGAGGAACGTTACCGTATGCCGGAGGATTTCCTTCATGATCTGGACGATCTGCAGAATGGACGGCTGTCCGGTCTTGAGCAGGAAACTGCCCAGAGCCGGATCGTGCAGAAAGCCAGGATGGAGCAAAATGCTGTAATGAGGCAGAAAGCCGCTCCGGAGAGAAGGATTCGAAAAATAGAACCAGAGCAGCAGCCAGTTCAGGAGAACGTAATAAGGAAACCGAAAACTCAGGAAAACTCAAAAAAGACCTCGCCATGGACTATTTCGGTGGTCGTGGTGGCAATTGCGGCATGTATTATTACAGCAGTATATGCAAAGCTGATTCTGGATGAGGACAGACGCGCACAGAACTCTGAGACGGTTGTCAATGTTTTGGAAGAAAATGATTACAGTACAGCTCAGATCGATGAATTTTCCACAGCAATTCAGACGATCAAGGATCAGGCTACGGAGATCGTGGACAAGCTTCCTGACTGCGAGGAGGTAGGAACCGAGGGCGAAAGACTCCGTTACTATGATGAAAACGGTAAGCTTTTAAAAGCCCTGATCTACCCGGAGATGTCAGATGACGGAGTCTATGAGGAATACTATTACTGGGACGAGAGATTATTCTTCGCATACATATGGACAGGCGACAAAAAAGAACTTTATTACTATGACAAGCGGGGAAAAATGATCCGCTGGATCGATCAGGACGGCACGGTTCATGACAAGGAAACAGACAGCACCGAGTACACTAAGCGAGGTGAAAAATACTGGAAAATTTCTCTGGAGCAGTTCGAATAAATGAGAGAAGGAATACGGAAATGACCTATCAGATTAAGTTCGCATATGCGTGTGACATGGGGAAAGTAAGGGCTAATAATGAGGATAATTTCTGGTGCTGCCATGAGCAGCTTCCCGTAGAAAATCAGGGGCTTGCGGGTATTCATACCGGGAGCGGAACCCAGAGCGATATGCCGGTATTGGCTGTTTTTGACGGTATGGGGGGAGAAAGTTGCGGAGAGATGGCAGCGTTCCTTGCAGCAGAAGAATTGGGCAGATTCCATCAGAGAAACAAGCGGGGAATGAAAAGAAATCCGGAAGGCTTTCTACGGGATGCCTGCCGGAAGATGAATGAAGCAGTATGCCGTTATGGAAGGGAAAACGGCGTTCGATGTATGGGAACTACCCTGGCAATGACTGCATTTGGGCGGCAGTCCATATTTGCCTGTAATCTGGGAGACAGCCGGATCTATCAGGTAAGAAACGGACAGGCTGCCAGAATTTCCACAGACCATGTTATGGGAAACGGCTTTTTCGGCAAAGCTCCTCTGACTCAGTACCTTGGGGTGGAGGAGGAACATATGCTGTTGGAGCCATCTATCGTGGAAATTGATTATCAGCCGGAGGACCGCTATCTGCTCTGTTCAGACGGGCTTACAGATATGCTTACGGAACAGGAGATTTTTGACATCCTGGCTCATGGAAATACAGTAGAAGAGACAGTGAAAGAACTGATGGAAAAGACTATGGAAAAAGGCGGAAAGGATAATGCAACCATTATCCTGTGCGAGGTGCAGGCCAACGAGGAGAAGCCTTCCTTTGTGACCAGGCTCAGGCAGCGCAGAAAGGAATACGTGAAGGTGATGTGAGATGAAAAACCGTATGAATGATTTGGATTTTGAACAGACGGTTGCTTTTGATACGGTTAAGGATTTTGAGTTTACCAGAAGAGCGGCGCAGAGGTTCCGGCAGGTGGTCAGTCTGGAAAGCTTTGAAGACGAGGATGCAGACGTAATTTTTAATTACCTGTACAAGGAAATGGAGTTGGTATCCTTTGGGGATCATCTGAAACGCTACATATATGAAAGGGCAGGCTTGGAGGAACCTTTCGGGGAGGTACCGCAGGAGGTTTACCGGGAAATCGCAGTGGAATCCTTCCGGGAAACCTATACACCTAAATCCATGAATCCTACCTCCACCAAGCTTCCGGCTCTTGTAAATAACTGGCTTACCCAGGCTTCCGTAAAAAGAGAGACCGTATTTTTGTTGGGATTCGGACTTAGAATGGGGGCGGAGGATGTCTCAGACTTTTTGACAAGGGTGCTTCGGGAACAGGACTTTGACTTCCATAACCCGGAGGAAGTGATTTACTGGTATTGCTATTGCAACCACTTACTGTACGGAAAGGCGGAGGAATATAAGGAGAAATATAAGACCCTGGAACCGGCGCGGGAAAAGGGAAATGCACCTATGATCCTGAGCGGAGGATTCAGCCTTGACAACGAGGAGAAGCTGTTCCAATATCTGGCGTATTTGAAGGCTGGCTGGGACGATCCGAAATCAGAGAAAAGCCAGGCTTTTCAGGAGTTTCAGAAGCTTTTGGAGCGCGCAAAGGGCATCATTGCGGCCATGTACCAAAGGGATGAGGAGGAGAAAAACCGCCAAAGGGTGTGGAAAGCGGAAAACATCACACCCTCTGATCTGGAAAAGGTTATCTGTAACGGAATCCCCATCAATAAAATGGGAAATCTGAAAAAAATGTCAGCCTCCATCCTGGCAAAGCATTTCAGCCAGAAGCGGTTCAGCAGACAGCGGATTACCAACATCCTGAACCATAAATTCCCGGTGGAGCGTTTTGACCTGCTGACACTGGAGTTTTTCATCGTCTCCCAGGAAATGGAGGATGACGATCCCTATAACCGCTATCACCATTTTATTGAGGAAGCACAGGAGATCCTGTCAAAATGCGGCATGAGCGAAATTTACATCGTAAATCCATACGAATGCTTCCTGCTCATGTGCCTGCTCACCGACTGCCCGCTGGCGGTCTTCTCGGAGATCTGGGAGAAGTCCTATGAGGAGGCAGAGGAAAAATAGTCTAAATTTTTTTGGATTCAATATATCTGGACGGGGTGAGTCCATAATATTTCTTGAAGCATTTGCTGAAATAAAGAGAATCCGTAAAGCCGGATAACTGCGACACCTGCTGTAGATTCGTGTACCCCTCGTCCAGATATTTCTTTGCCACCTCCATTTTTTTCTGCATAATAAATTTGATCAGAGAGATGCCGCGCTCGGTCTTAAAAAGCCGGCTTAAGTAGCTCTCATTAATATAGAGCTGGCTGCCAAGCCACTTGACTGATAATTCAGGCGAAGCGATATTATCCTCAATAAGCTCAATACATTTTTCGGAGATGCGTGAACCGGAAGAGATCCTGTTGCTTTCAATATAATTCAAAATATGTTGATAATAGTCTGCAAGGAAATCAAGGCATTCTGCAGCAGTATTTTTTTCCAATACAAGACTGAGGGGTACATAATGCTTGGGGAAAATATCGTAAAGTGCAATTTTATTTTCCTGCAAAAACATGATTCCTGTCATGACGAGATCAATACGAAGCATATTGAAATTTTCAAAATATTCATAGGAAGAATATGGCTGCAAAACGGTTTGGATATGGCGGCACAAACCATCAAACTGATTTCCGCGCAGATGCTTCAGGGTTTCTGAGCGGATACTGTCAAAGTCTATGGAAAGCGTGGAGGATTCCTGAAGGTATTCGTCAAAGGAGATAATTTCCCTGTGCAGCAGATGGGCAGTGCGCTGGGATAAAAATTTGGTATCATAATAGCAGCGGTAAATATTCTGAATGCCCTGATATTTTCTGCTGTAGAAAATAGTAGAAGGAACATTAAGGTGAAACAAAAGATTATCGTGCACCATCTGAGCAATAAAATCCGTACTGGGACCGATAATACTTTCAGGCTTGGAAAAACCCAGCAGTACATTAATGTGGGAAAAGGAATCCGAAAATACAACCCAGTTCGAATAGGCGTCCAGGGAGTCCTCGATAATTTTTGTGGCTGTCTGCAATAGATCCGAGGAATAATCCTGTTGAAGCTCTGAGGATTCCAGCGAATGAATATGAACAGACATGATCTGAAACTCCTGTGCTTCGATGGGAACATGATAAAATCTGAATTTTTCTTCTAATTGTGTGCTGCTTAACGGCTGTCTGCCGGAAACCAGCCAATTCAGAAATTTTTCCCGGATCATTCGCTCATTTAAAATGGCTTTTTTCTGAAGGCTGTCAATGTAGTTCCTGTTTTCCCTGGAAGAATCCAGAAGATGCAGTATTTTTTTGATAAGAGCCTCGAGTTTCACCGGGTCGATCGGCTTGAGCAGGTAGTTATCAGCGCCGATATTCAGAGCCTGCTGTACACAGCCAAAGCTGTCGTTTACAGTCAGCAAGATGCAGTATATATCAGAATTTATTCGTTTTACCGTTTCGATCAGTTCAAGACCGGACATATTGGGCATATTGATATCGCAAACAAGAATATCAGGGCGCAGCTTGGTTATTTTTTTCAGCGCGGAAACCCCATCTAAAGAATCGGGAAGAATCTCCAGCCCCAGTCCATCCCAGTCTATAACCTGATGGAGCCGACGCAGAATCAGGGCCTCATCATCTACAAACATGATCTTATACATAAATTCATATCTCCTTACAGTATTGGCGGGAATACTAAACGGACAGTGGTTCCGTGCCCCGGCTCACTTTCTATTTTCAGTCCAAATTGTTTTCCGAATTTTAGCTGGATCCGTTCCTGAATATTTTTAAGGCCAAAATGCTGAGGCATGAGAGCGGGAGACTCTGAAAAAATATTTTTTTCGATTTCAGGAGAGATTCCCCGTCCATTGTCAAAAATTTCAAAGCATATATTGGTGCTCTGGCAAAAGCCTTTTACGATGATCTTTCGCCCGTTTTTATATCCGGCAAATCCGTGTAGGATTGAGTTTTCCACAATAGGCTGTATGATCATCTTTAGAGTTTTGGATTCAAGTACAGAATTTTGCACATCAATTTTATATGTGAATAGATCAGGAAATTTTATCAGTTGGATCTCAAGATAATCACAGATCAGCGAAAGCTCCTCCTGTATGGTAATGACATTTCTGCCCTTGCTTAAAATCGTGCGGTAGTATTTGCCAAGATGATAGACCATGTTGTTGGCAGTATCGTTTTGTTGATCCGCAATGAGGCTGCTGATGCTGTCCAGGCAATTATAAAGGAAATGAGGATTTATCTGTGACTGTAAAAGGCGCAGCTCATATTCTCTCTTTTGGTTTTGCTCATTATAAATGCTGGTGGTCAGCTTATGGATGTTTTGGTTCATATTAAAAAAACGTTCTGTCAGAAAGCCGATCTCATCTCTGGATTCCGTGTGAATAGGCGGCAGAAAATTCCCCTTTCCCGCCTCATCCGCATAGTTTGCCAACTGGATGATAGGGCGGACCAGATTTTTCGTGAATATGTTTGTGAGCAGTATGGCGATCAATAAAGTGCCGATGCCGATAGATAGGGGAAGCAGAGCTACGGTAAGAGCATCTTTATATATGTTGTCATAGCTCATGATATAAATGGTGTTATACTTTTGAGTCGTTGTTTTTGAGGAAAGGATCAGATGCCGTTTTCTGGAAAAGGTTGCGTGGTTGGAGTGGTTTTGTACACTTGTCCATATGGCGTCTGGTAAGGGCTTCAGCAATTCCGTCTGGGTGTCAGAGGAAATAACGATCCCGTTGTCATCTGTGATGAAAAAGCGTTCCGTGTCTGTATTGGAAACCGAATCGTAGGTATCATAAAACAGGGATTCTTTTATATCAAAAGAAAAGATTCCAAGGCATTTACCAGTCTCAATTTCAATCAGGGATTTTGAAATATTGATAGCGCTGTCCGTAAAATTGTTTCGGGGAAGGGAAAATAGAATCTTTCCTTTCTGGGAAGTTACATAATCATAGTGGGCGGTCATTTCGCTGGTAGGCGTATCGATCTTACCTGTTTTGACATTGTATATCCGTCCGTCAAAGGTGTGTATATAGCCATCGGAAATAAATTTGCTGATATCCAGAACGTTATAGATTGCATTGTGCAGCGAGGATGACAGCATATAATTTCCGTAAGTATTATCAGCATAGTTGGCGCTGATGGAATCCTGCAGGGAGGAGCTGATCGAAAACGCTTTGATATTATATTTGATATGAGAAAGAAGCTGTTCCGTCTGATTTGTAACCAGAGAAAGCTTGTCAGTGGCATTGTTGATGGCATCGTTTTTTCCGTTTTTAACGCTCATGGAAACAGAAAAAATGGAAATCAGCATCATGGGCAGGATGATCAAAGGCAAAAAGATAGAAAGTATTTTATGCGTTAGATTCATATGGTTCCATGTATTTTTCAGCGGCATAGGAAATCCTCCTTTGATTTTCCATTTTTTATCTGTGCAAGATTTTTCTGACCTTTTAGATATTGTACCACGAATTGCGCTGAAATTGGCGGCAACGGAAAAAGAAAGTGCGATTTTTCCATACAAGGTCATAAAATTCCATTTCCCGGTATGAATAGATACGCTTGATCGGGAAGCCCTATAGACAAATAAACAAGCTGATATTTTCCATATATGGTTGGAATATTCCATTTATGGAATTGCCGCAAAGAGATAGAATAATAGTACAAAAACAACAGACGTAAAGGAGGAAGTAAACATGAAATGGAAAAGTGTAGCTGCATTGTCTTTGATCGCTGTTCTTGGGGGAAGTACGGCTGTTTATGCGGGAGCTGAGGATGGCGAAAAGGTAACGATCAATTATCTTTGGCGTGATACGGATGAAAACGTGGAAGCTGAAATGGAATTTGTAGAGCAGAGGCTGCCGGAGATCCTTCCCAATATAGAAGTAAATATGGAGGGTGTTCCCGGGGACGCTGAGACATATGAGACAAAGATCAGGACTATGATCGCAGCAGGCGGAGAAGGCATTGATGCGTGGGAGGAGATTGGCGGAAGCTGGTTTACACCGATCCTGGAATCAGAGAGCGCGCTGCCGTTGAATGATTACCTGGAAGCGAGCGGGTATTGGGATAAGGTTATTGCTCCTGTGAAAAACACGGCTGAGGGAACTGTATATTGTGTTCCGTGTACGGACTCTTCTTATGAGATCATGTTATACAATAAAAAGATCTTTGCGGATAATGGACTGGAGGCTCCCAAAACGGTGGATGAACTGAAGGCAGTTGTGGAAAAGCTGGCGCAGACAGACATCGTTCCCATCTCTGTAGGTGCAAAGGATGGATGGTGCGCAGCTATGATGGTGGAAGGCTTTGCATATTCCATTGATCCTGAGATCACCAAGAAGGTAGTGGAAGGCGAGGCTAAGTTCTCCGATGAGCCGTATGCAAAAGGTGCGCAGGTTGTAAAGGAACTTCTGGACATGGGCGCATTTTCCAAGAACGTGGCGCTTACCGGAATCGATGAGGCGCTCCCGCTGTTTGAGAGCGGAAAGGCAGCCATGATGGCAAATGGTTCCTGGGCAGTATCTGCAGGTGCGGCTAAGATGGGCGATGATTTCGGATGGTTCTATTATCCGGCGATCAATGAAGAAGATGTGGATAAGCTGGGCGTGAATGTAGCTGGCGGTCTTGGAGAAAACTCCGGTCTTATGGTATATGCCGGAACCGAGCACCCGGACGAGGCGGCTGCAGTGTGCGAAGCGATCGCAGAGCTTCGATGCCAGTTCGCATACGAGGAGCAGGGCGATCCGTTCAGACCTTACAAAGCAGATGTGATGGGTTGGAATCGTGAGGGCGGATTTGCAGAGCCGGTTCAGCAGCTTGCAGATGATATGGCGAATTTCCAGTTTGTATATGGCCTGGTTCAGGACGTAATGCCTACGGCGGCAGCTTCCTCAGGCGTTATGGAAGCCACCAGTAAATTTATGACAAATACAGAGGACTACACAGTTGACGACTATCTTGCTGATATGGATAAAGCAGCATTGGAAGAATAAAATTTCCTGAAAGGGGCTGGCAGCATAGCTGGTGCGATTATGCTGCCAGCCCTTTTGCTACTCATAATGTGTAAATCCGGAAATATCTTCATCGGGAAAGGGGAGGATGGCTATGAAAAAAGTATTGGGAAATAAGCTGTATATTTGCCTGTTCTGCGCTCCGGCGGCGATCTTGCTGATAGCATTCGTATTTTATCCATTGGTAAATATCGTCATAATGTCCCTGCAAAAAACAAATGGACTGACAAAGCCTGTTTTTATTGGAATAGACAATTTTGTACGCTTGTTTCAGGAGGAGGGGTTTCTGAAAGCAAATTTTGCTTCTATGGGGCTTAGTTTGCTGGCAGTGATCTTCAATGCGATTCTGGCAATTGTGGTATCCATATTGATATGTACCTTAAGCCCGGGCATCCAGAAATTTTTACGGACTGCTTTTATTATTCCTTTGGTCTTGTCGATCTCTGTTATTTCCCAGCTATGGCTTACGGTTTATCATGCAGATTGGGGACTGTTGAATTATATACTTGAGAAGATCGGCCTTGGCTTTTTGCAGACATCGTGGCTGGGAAATCCCAAAACGGCAATGATCTGTATTGCTGTAGTAGGTATGTGGTGGGCCTTTGGTATGGACCTGCTGATGGCATATTCCGGTATCAGGGCGATCCCGGAAAGCTATTTTGAGGCAGCGCAGCTGGATGGGGCAGGATTTTTTAATACTGTAAGGTACATTACGCTGCCCTTGCTGAGAAATGTGGCAAAAACCTGCGTTACGCTCTCTGCTATCAGCGGAATGTTTACGTTTCCCCAGGTTTATATTATGACAGGCGGCGGTCCCGGGGATATGACGCAGACAGTAATGATGTACATGTATAAACAGGCGTTTTCAAACCAGAGATACGGAATGGCGGCCGCTGTGGGCATGATCGTGATCGTAGAGACGTGTATTATATTGGGAATTATCGGATGGCTGTTTAAAAAAGGAAAATATCAGGAGTGACAGGAGGGAAAATATGAGGATCAGACAGAGATGGGTTCGGCGGCTTTTGACCGTGTTTTTCTGCATATGCGCAGCGACCTCTATTTATCCATTGTTTTGGATGTTGATAAACTCCTTTAAGGATACAACGGAAATTATGACAGGAGAATCCTTTGGACTGCCGAAGGTGTGGAAATTAGCCA
Source organism: Ruminococcus sp. 5_1_39BFAA (assembly GCF_964240875.1). NCBI lineage: Bacteria > Bacillati > Bacillota > Clostridia > Eubacteriales > Oscillospiraceae > Ruminococcus > Ruminococcus sp. 5_1_39BFAA. The sequence continues at coordinate 63,773 of NZ_CAXSVO010000017.1, forward strand.
ACTATACAGATGCGATTTTCGAAAGAGGAATTTTTAGGTTCTTTTTAAACAGTGTACTGATAACAGGATGTACATTGGTACTGACGGTGCTGGCATCGGTATTACTTTCCTATGCGCTGACCAGAATGCGCTGGAAATTGTCGGTTAAGGTAAGCAAGGCAGTCACCCTGGGGATACTGCTCCCGTCCCAGATCGTCATTGTGCCGATTTTTGTAATGCTGAGGGATATGCACCTGATCAACAATCCGCTTTCCTTAATTCTCACGATCTCTGCATTTAATATTGCTACGGCGACTATCATGTGCAGCAGCTTTTTGGCGGGAATACCTATGGAGATGGAGGAGGCAGCAGTCATGGATGGGGCGGGACTGTTCGGGATCGTCTTCCGCATTATGATACCTATGATAAAGCCTGCGATCGCGACGATGAGTGTCAATATTTTTATCAATAGCTGGAACGAATTTATTTATGCTCTTGTGTTGATGAACGGTGACAAATATAAGACGCTGCCTATCGCATTGATGAATTATTCTTCCGGAAAATACGGAACGGATTACGGCGGAATGTTTGCGGCAATGGTCATTACCAGTGTCGTCCCGGTCATGCTTTTGATATTCTTCAGCAATGAGGTGGAAAAGACGTTTTCAGCAGGCGCGATTTTAAAGTGATGGGGGATCAGGAGAATGATAGATCATGAGGTTTACTTTGATAAGGTATACGGTGGATGGCTTGGCAAATGCTTCGGCGGAGCGGCCGGGGCCCCGGTCGAGGGGATAAAAAAGGTGATACCCTGTGAGGATTTTAAAAAGATGATAAGACCGGATCTGCCAAATGATGATCTGGATCTGCAGCTCCTTTGGATTAAGGTATTGGAAGAAAAAGGGCGGCATATTACATCAAAAGATCTGGCAGAAGCGTGGGACAGATATTGCTGGTACCCATTCAGCGAATACGGTATTTTTCTTAAGAATTACGAGAGGGGGATCATGCCGCCGTACAGCGGGGAATTTAATAATCCCGTATTTTGTGAGGGAGAGGGCTGTGCGATCCGTTCAGAGATATGGGCAATGCTCTCTCCGGGAAACGCCGGGCAGGCGGCAGACTTTGCGGCTATGGACGGATGCCTGGATCATGCCGGGGAGGGTGTCTGGATCGAGCAGTATTACGCTGCTGTGGAGGCGGAGGCATTTATAAGATGCGATATACCGTTGCTGCTGCAGGAAAAGACTGAGATACTGCCTTGTGATTCCAGGGCATGCCAGTGTATAAAGGATATGCTTGGATGGTATGAGCGGTATTCAGGAGACTGGCAGCAATGCAGGCAGGCGTTGATGAGGAAATACGCCCATTTTGATTTTACAAATGCAGTTGTAAATCTGGGAATTGTAGTTCTTTCTCTGTTGTGCGGCGGGGCAGAGCTGGAGAAGGTGATCAACATTGCTTTCCGCAGCGGATATGATACGGATTGCACCTGTGCAACAGCCGGAGCGATCTGGGGGATCGCGTATGGCGCAAAAGCGATTCCGGATGAACTGAAGCAGCTTGTCAGTGACACCTATGTGGTGGGAATTGACATAGGGCAAAAGCAAGGCTCTATCCGGAAGCTGGCAAAGGACACATGCAGGCTGGGAATAAGGCTTTATGAGGAGAGGGAACAGGCGGAGACAGAGAACAGGGCAGATATCATTTATTATGAAAGACCTGCGATTGGAATTGGCGATACATGCAGGATAGGAGTGAAAATTTCTAATACCTCAGGAGAAAAATGGACGGGCAATATCCGTATAGCTGATCTGCCGGGAGGATGGATGGCAGAGCCGGATAGCTGCTCTCTTGGCCTGGAAGCGGGAGAAACAGGTATTGCGGATTTTGCCATACGCACGGAAGCGGATATGGCAATGCTGGAAAATACCAACATCCTACATGCGGAGGTGAATGGGAAAAAATATGGATTTGGTATTGCAGGAGCATCCGAGTGGAAAGCGGTGGGACCGTTTATAGAGGCTCTGGAAAAAGCGGACCCGCCTGGGATTCCCAGCGCTCACGGGGAAGACTGCATTTTGCCAACCCTGGAATGTATGGTAAATAACCATGCGGATCTGCAGAAGGAGTATCTGGATGAGAGCGAATTCCAGCAGTCATTTGCCGGAGCGGAGTGCGTGATCCATGGATATGAGGATCTGCTGCCTTTAAATGAGAGTTTTTCCTTTCAGGGGCAGGGGTGTATTTATCTGAAGCAGGAATTGTATTCTCCGGAAGACAGAGAGATATGGTTTGTAATAGGAAACAACGATGGGTTCAAAATCTGGATCAACCAGGAATTATTAATGGAGCGGGACGAGATCCGGCTTTGGACGCCGTATAACAATTATCAGATAATTCCGTTGAAAAAAGGGCGTAACACTGTGGTGATAAAACTGGTGAAACGCACCGCATCCATGGAATTTAGTCTGGGCTACAGAAAATATGAGGGAGAGCATTTTCACAGAAAACGGTGGATTACGGACATGGCGTGTATCAATATTTAAAAGATTCCTGTTTAAAGGGAGAAGGGGCACGGTTATGGCACCCCTTCGGAAGTTTAGTTATCATTCATTATAATATCCATAAATCATGCGGCTGTTCTGGGCGATCAAAGTCTGGGCAGCCGCTGTGTCGTTCAGGTTTTGGGACATAAAGCAGATTATAAGATCTGTGCCCTTTGCGGCATCGAAGACGATACCAGCGTCATTTTCCACGTCGGAAAGTTCTCCGGTCTTGTTTGCCACATGGACGCCTTCCGGCATGTTGGCAGGGATTTTGTTTGTTCTGGTCTGCTGTTTTAAAAGCTCATACATCTCCTCTGCATGGGAGAGAGAGGGTATCGGGGCTGTGCCCTGGCTGGCCTTATAGACTTCTTTCAGGAATTTTCCACAGTCAGAGACTGAGGTATAGTTATCCCCAAACTCATTGCTTGCCAGAAGCATCCGGCCCATGGAGGTATTGGTATAACCGTGATTCTGGCAGAATGTGTTGACCACCTGCATTCCTGCGGTATTATCTCCGTTTCCAAGCCAGTTTACCAGCGTGTTGGCAGCATCATTATCGCTGACAGTGATCATGGGATTTAAATTTTGATTTATTGCGTTAACTCCATATACCTGGGAGAGGGCATCGTAATTTTCATAAACAGCGCCCATGATAAACAGCTTGATCAGGCTGGCTGCCTGCATGGGCTGCGCGTTCAATGCGCCTTCGGTGCCTTTTTGCAGATTGCAGATATATACGGACCAGTCACCGTTGTCCGGGGGCAAAAGGCTGCTAACCTGTGTGAGAAGCTTGTCAAGATCTTCGTCAGTATTAGCAGCGTCAGTAAATGCAGAGCTGCCGTGTGAGGGGGAAAGCATTCCCTCACCGGAGCTGAAATCTGCGGACTCGCTTGTTTCGGCACCTGGCGATGTCTGACCGGGAGCGATATATCCTTCCGGTGCAGGAGGACCAAATACCTCCCCATCGGAGATGTCGCCTGCCGCGGCGGCGTTCTGTGCTTCTAAGCCGAAATAATCGTCAATGCCGTCAGCAATCCCTTCTGCCATCACATCCTGAAATGCAGCATCGCTCATCTTACGGTCATCATTTTCATTTGTCATAAACCCCATCTCCACAATGGTTACAGGAACGGTGCTCCAATTAATCCCGGTCATGGTATCCGAATACATGACATCCAGATTCGCAAAGCCCGTAGCGCTGCAATAGGCATCCAGGATGCACTGGGAAAGCCTGTTGGAATCCTCGTAGAGAGGCGATATATAAGGGTTTGAGGAAGAGGGCGAAATCGTCAGTGCACCGGAAGCTTCCGGAGAATCAGACCCGTTTGCGTGAATGCGTACATAGATATCCGTACCCTCCCGGGCAACGTACTCTGCACGTTCCTTATTGCTGATGGCGGTATCGTTATCTGTTCGGGTAAGAATGACCTGATAACCGCGGTTTTCCAGAATGCTTTTAAGCTTCAGGGAAACATCCAGATTTAACTGATATTCGGGAAGCCCGGTAAAGGCGCCCTGAGTCCCGCTGGTCGCCTTGGCCTTCATTTCGGATGAGCCGGGACCGTTTGGCTCTGGATCACTCATATCTACATTAGGCCCCTGGTGTCCTGGGTCGATCCCTACCGTATAGCCGTTAAGAGCGACCGCAGCGTGGATTTCCACAGGATTTTGGGAAAAGGCACAGAGAATGCCTGAAAGAAAAGCGGCTGAAATAAGTAACCATTTTTTCATGTATGAACCTCCTCGTAATGGGAATAATCAATATGTGGTCGAAAAAAATCTTTTTTCCATTATAATAAGCCGGAACTGAAAAAGCAATCGCCTGAGGGGAGGAATTACTGCCTGTGGGACATTTATATAGGAAGGAAAATTTATCTGTTTATCGCGGTGAAATGTAAAAAGTGCCGAAAAACAGAAAAAAATTCCTGTAAAATAGCTTGACAGCCCTTTGTTTCCGGGCTATAATCAAAAAGCGTGCGAATAAAGCATATTTTTTTCGCGCTCAAAACACAATAGCAACCGCATGGCCCCATAGAAAGCTATGGAGAAATAAATCGGGAGGTGAAATGGAATGCCAACATTCAACCAGTTAGTAAGAAAAGGACGTCAGACCGCTGTTAAGAAATCTACAGCACCGGCTCTGCAGAAAACCTACAACTCATTAAGAAAGAAAGCAGTTGAACAGTCTGCACCACAGAAACGTGGCGTTTGCACCGCTGTTAAAACAGCTACTCCTAAGAAGCCTAACTCAGCTCTTAGAAAAATCGCCAGAGTTCGTCTTTCCAACGGAATCGAAGTAACAAGCTACATCCCAGGAGAAGGTCATAACCTTCAGGAGCATAGCGTTGTTCTGATCCGTGGCGGAAGGGTAAAGGACTTACCTGGTACCAGATACCACATCATCAGAGGTACACTGGATACCGCGGGTGTTGCTAACAGAAAACAGGCCCGTTCCAAATACGGCGCTAAGAGACCGAAAGTTAAAAAATAAGTAAAACTCAGTTTCAAATCATTCGCGAAATCACAAGAACTATAAATCTTGTACGGTATTCCATATACCCTGTCGGTTGCGGGTTTAAATATAGGACTTTACCAGTGCGAACACCTTAGTTTTTGAAGTGAGTACCGATGATTTAATCATTTTGATTAAGGAGGGAAGTAACGTGCCACGTAAAGGACATACTCAGAAAAGAGACGTTCTGGCAGACCCGATGTACAATAACAAAGTGGTTACCAAGCTTATCAACAACATCATGTTAGACGGTAAGAAGGGTGTCGCTCAGAAGATTGTATACGGCGCATTCGCCAGAGTAGAAGAAAAAGCTGGCAAACCAGCTATCGAAGTATTTGAAGAGGCTATGAATAACATCATGCCGCTTCTGGAAGTAAAAGCAAGACGTATCGGCGGTGCTACTTATCAGGTACCGATCGAGGTAAGAGCTGACAGACGTCAGGCTCTGGCTCTCCGCTGGTTGACCACCTATTCTCGTAAGAGAGGCGAGAAGACCATGGAAGAGAGACTTGCTAACGAGCTTTTAGATGCAATGAACAACACAGGCGCATCTGTTAAGAAGAAAGAAGACATGCACAAGATGGCTGAAGCAAATAAAGCATTTGCTCACTATCGCTTCTAATCGAGGAGGAAAATCCATTGGCTGGAAAAGAAGGTAGAGAGTACCCGCTCGAGAGAACCAGAAACATTGGTATTATGGCTCATATCGATGCAGGTAAGACAACTCTTACAGAACGTATCCTTTATTACACAGGTGTCAACTATAAAATCGGTGATACTCACGAAGGTACTGCTACCATGGACTGGATGGAGCAGGAGCAGGAGAGAGGTATTACCATCACATCCGCTGCAACAACATGCCACTGGACACTGGAAGAAAACTGCAAGCCGAAGCCAGGCGCTCTGGAGCATCGTATCAATATCATTGATACCCCAGGCCACGTAGACTTCACAGTTGAGGTTGAGCGTTCCCTTCGTGTACTTGACGGCGCTGTCGGCGTTTTCTGTGCAAAGGGCGGCGTTGAGCCACAGTCCGAAAATGTATGGCGTCAGGCTGACACCTATAACGTACCTCGTATGGCATTCATCAATAAGATGGATATCCTGGGTGCGAACTTCTACGGTGCAGTAGAGCAGATCAAGACCCGTCTGGGTAAAAATGCAATCTGCCTGCAGCTCCCAATCGGAAAAGAAGATGACTTCAAAGGAATCATCGACTTATTCGAGATGAAGGCTTATATTTACAACGATGATAAGGGCGATGACATCTCTATCGTTGATATCCCTGAGGATATGGTAGAGGACGCAGAGCTTTATCGTACAGAGCTTGTAGAAAAGATCTGCGAGCTTGATGATGACTTAATGATGGAATATCTGGAGGGTGAAGAACCGTCTGTAGAGGCCATGAAAGCTGCTCTGAGAAAAGCTACATGCGAATGTACTGCTGTTCCGGTTTGCTGTGGTTCCGCTTACAGAAACAAAGGTGTTCAGAAGCTTCTGGATGCAGTTCTTGAGTATATGCCTGCTCCTACAGATATCCCGCCAATCGATGGTGTGGACATGGAAGGCAATGAGACCGTGAGACATTCTTCTGACGAAGAGCCGTTCTCCGCTCTGGCATTCAAGATCATGACAGACCCATTCGTTGGTAAACTGGCATATTTCCGTGTATACTCCGGTACTTTAAATTCTGGTTCTTATGTATATAACTCTACTAAGGGCAAGAAAGAGCGTGTTGGCCGTATCCTTCAGATGCATGCTAACAAGCGTATGGAGCTGGATAAGGTATACTCCGGTGATATCGCTGCTGCAATCGGATTCAAGTTCACCACAACCGGTGATACAATCTGTGATGAGCAGCATCCGGTAATCCTGGAATCCATGGAATTCCCGGAACCGGTTATCGAGCTGGCTATTGAGCCAAAGACAAAAGCAGGACAGGGCAAACTGGGTGAGGCTCTTGCAAAACTTGCAGAAGAGGACCCGACCTTCCGTGCACATACAAATCAGGAAACAGGACAGACCATTATTGCTGGTATGGGTGAGCTCCATCTGGAGATCATCGTTGACCGTCTGCTGCGTGAGTTCCACGTAGAGGCAAACGTTGGTGCTCCTCAGGTTGCTTACAAGGAAACCATCACCAAACCTGTTGATGTGGACAGCAAGTACGCAAAACAGTCTGGTGGTCGTGGACAGTATGGTCACTGTAAAGTTAAATTCGAGCCTATGGATGCCAACGGCGAAGAGCTGTACAAGTTCGAGTCTACTGTTGTCGGCGGTGCTATTCCGAAGGAATATATCCCGGCAGTTGGCGAAGGTATCGAGGAAGCTATGAAAGCTGGTATTCTTGGTGGATATCCGGTAGTCGGCGTACATGCAAATGTATACGATGGTTCTTACCATGAAGTCGACTCTTCCGAGATGGCATTCCACATTGCAGGTTCTCTTGCATTCAAGGATGCTATGCACAAAGCAGCTCCTATCCTTCTGGAGCCTATCATGAAGGTTGAGGTTACTACACCGGAAGATTACATGGGTGATGTTATCGGTGATATTAACTCCCGTCGTGGTCGTATCGAAGGTATGGAGGATATCGGCGGTGGTAAGATGATCCGTGGATACGTTCCGCTTTCTGAGATGTTCGGATACGCAACAGACCTGCGTTCCAGAACTCAGGGACGTGGTAACTACTCCATGTTCTTCGAAAAATACGAGCCGGTACCAAAGAGCGTACAGGAAAAGGTACTTTCCAAGAAGGACTGACCTAGAGCACGTTTCTGATAATCTATATTTTATTAAAAATACTTGCAAATGTCCTTGATTTGCAATATAATCAAGGATAGCAAGTTTAAAACCGAAATAAGATGCTCTGATAGAAAGAGCCAATATTCAAGGAGGACGTTTTAAAATGGCAAAAGCTAAGTTTGAGAGAACAAAACCGCATTGTAACATTGGTACCATCGGCCACGTTGACCATGGTAAAACTACTTTAACAGCAGCTATCACAAAAGTTCTGTCTGAAAGAGTTGAAGGAAACACAGCTACAGACTTTGAGAACATTGATAAAGCTCCAGAAGAAAGAGAGCGTGGTATCACAATCTCTACCGCACACGTTGAGTATGAGACCGAGCACAGACACTATGCACACGTTGACTGCCCAGGCCATGCTGACTACGTTAAGAACATGATCACCGGTGCTGCACAGATGGATGGTGCTATCCTCGTTGTTGCTGCTACAGACGGTGTTATGGCTCAGACAAAAGAGCACATCCTTCTTTCCCGTCAGGTAGGTGTTCCTTACATCGTTGTATTCATGAACAAATGTGATATGGTTGACGATGAGGAGCTTCTTGAGCTGGTTGAGATGGAGATCCGTGAGCTGTTAAGCGAGTATGACTTCCCAGGAGATGACCTGCCGGTTATCCAGGGTTCTGCTCTGAAAGCTCTGGAAGATCCGAGCAGCGAGTGGGGCGACAAGGTTATGGAGCTTATGGAAGCTGTTGACAGCTACATTCCAGACCCACAGCGTGACACTGACAAACCTTTCGTTATGCCTGTAGAGGACGTATTCTCCATCACTGGACGTGGTACTGTTGCTACTGGTAGAGTAGAGGCTGGTGTTCTTCACGTATCCGAGGAAGTTGAAATCGTTGGTATCAAAGAAGAGACTCGTAAGGTTGTTGTAACCGGTATCGAGATGTTCCGTAAACTGCTTGATGAGGCACAGGCTGGTGATAACATCGGTGCTCTGCTTCGTGGTGTTCAGAGAAACGAAATCGAAAGAGGACAGGTTCTTGCAAAACCAGGTACTATTACCTGCCACACCAAGTTCACCGCTCAGGTTTACGTTCTGACAAAAGATGAAGGTGGCCGTCATACACCATTCTTCAACAACTATCGTCCGCAGTTCTACTTCAGAACAACAGACGTTACAGGTGTTATCTCCCTTCCGGAAGGAACCGAGATGTGCATGCCTGGCGATAACATCGAGATGACCATCGAGCTGATCCACCCAATCGCTATGAGCCAGGGTCTTACTTTCGCTATCCGTGAAGGTGGACGTACTGTTGGATCAGGCCGTGTTGCTACAATCATCGAGTAATCATATATTCGAATATAAAATGGTATCTTAGATACCACTATGTCCAAGCATAAGATGCCCCGGAAACCTCGTGTTTCCGGGGTTTTTCTGTTACCCGGGAATAGAAAATAGAGAGAGTTATTTACGATGGGTAGAGTGTAAAAATTTATTTGCGGACAGAAAAACAGCCACTTCAGTTTCCTAAAGTGGCTACAGTTTGGCTACATTTCTATTACAATGGCTACATATACAATGATTCCTTCTATGAAATCAAATCTGAGGAATTTTCACAGTGATACCGGAAGTTCCTTTACGGATTACGAGGTTACTGTCGATTAGAGATTGCTTGATCTCATCTATCGTTTTTTCCAGATCGTCCAGTTCTTTTTTTTGTTTTTCATCCATACTGTCTGATTGATATTTTTCCTGTGCAGTGTTTAGCAGTTCTTTTGTTTCCAGATATTTGCATAATCGTTTATTTAGTTCTTTATTGTCAAAAGAAATTCTGACCGAAGATGGAATATAAGCTCCGTCTTCCTTTTTATCTGCAGATATATTCATATCAATTTCATCATCCATTTTAAACAGTAGAGAGAGAACATCTGAAACAGTGGATATATCCAAATCTAAAAAAACATTGATGCTGATTCCCAGAGCATTTGATATTTTGAGGAGTTGTTCCGGTTTTGGATTACGGATACCGAGTTCATATTTTTTTATGGTGGCATAGTGAATGCCAGATAATTCTCCAAGGGTTTCCTGCGACATTCCTCGAAGATTTCTATAATATCTTATTTTTTCCCCTGTAGTCATGGCTGCATCTCCTTTCAATGACAGGTACACATTTGTATTCTATCATAGAATGATTAATTTGTGTGAAAAAAATAAAAACAATAAAACAACTTGACGGACACAAATGAGTACTATATAATAACAATACAAGGTACACATATGAGTACCAATGAAAGGAGAGATGAATAATGGCAAGAAGAGAAACAATGGTATATGCAGATGAAGTGGCAGCTACTCTTGGTGTAGCAAAAGAAACTGCATATAAGATTATCAAAGGTTTAAACGATAATCTAAGAGAAAAGGGCTATGTAACGGTATCTGGAAGATTGCCGAGGCGCTATTGGGAAGAAAAATTCTATGGTGGAGCCGAAGCATTATATGGGGAAAAAGAATAGGAGGTGTCTGAATGTCAATTACGAGAGAAGAAAATGGGACTTATACTTCACAGGTTAGAGTAAAGGACTGGACTGGGAAAACAATTCATAAAAAGAAGCGGGGTTTTAAGCGAAAAAAGGATGCTAAAGAATGGGAGAGACAGATGCTTTCTCAGGGAAACATTTTGAATACAACCTTGAAAGACTTCTTTGAAATCTATCTGGAGGATAAGAAAAATGTGATTAAACAACGAACTGTTTATAACAAACGGGATGTATTCAGAAAGCACATTTTTCCTTACTTTGCTGATCGTCCAATGAATAGTTTTAAAGCTCCGGAACTGATCCAGTGGCAGAACAAGATTACATCAATGGGATATAAACCAACGTATCTTAATGATATTCATAAGCATTTTCAAGCAGTATTCACTCATGCTTGCAAGGTGTATGATCTGGCAGAAAATCCGTTTGAAAAGATGGCGCGTATGGGAAAACCGGATGCAGATGAAATGGTGTTTTGGACGATAGACGAGTATAACGCATTTATCGCTCAGATAGAACCCGGCGCAAGATATTATGTTCTGTTTGAACTGCTTTTCTGGACCGGAGCCAGAATCGGCGAAGCCCTTGCCTTGACAAAAGCCGATATTGATACAGTAAATTATCGGTTGAGGATTAACAAAACGTATTACCGGAAGCATAAAGAAGACTTTATTACTCCTCCTAAAACGGAACAGTCAATCAGAACTATTGATATTCCAGAGTTTCTGGTAAAGGAATTAAAAGAGTATATGGACAAGCTTTATGGACTTCAGGAAGATGACAGGATTTTTCCGATTGTGGCTGAGTCAGTACAGCACAAAATGAAAAGAGTGATTGAAAAACATCATCTGAAAAAAATTCGTGTCCATGACCTTCGCCACAGCCATGCAGCGTACCTGATCGATCATGGTGTACAGCCGCTGATGATCAAGGAACGGTTTGGACACAAGGATATCCGTGTTACCTTGAATACTTACGGGCATCTGTATCCAACAAAGCAGAAAGAACTGGCGGAGATGTTAAATGCCCAGCGAGAGGAAGGGAGGAAAACGGAATGCAGCGTTTAAATAAAAAACAGACTGTTTCAGATTCATCAGCTCTGCATACGGAGTTACTAAGCTCGCCTGGCCCGCTCGCTAAGGAACTCCAGTATGTTGGCGCAGATGTGAAACAGTCCGTAATAACTGACAAGAACATTATACCAGAAAGTACGAGACAGGTACAACAGCAAAATTCCGTGAATAGGACGAAAAGCAACAGCATGGTGGGGCAGAATGCCCCTCATGCACTGAAAGTAAAATCTATGACGGAACTGTATGATACAGTTTATCCGCCCAGTAAACCTGTGGTAGAAGGACTGTTATATAACGGAACTTATCTGTTTGTGGGAGCACCAAAGGTAGGAAAATCCTTCTTTATGGCACAGCTTGGATACCATGTGAGTAAAGGCATTCCGTTATGGAATTATCCGGTTACACAGGGCGCCGTACTTTATCTGGCATTGGAAGATACGGAAGAGCGGCTGCAGAAACGACTGGCAAGGATGTTCGGTGTTGAGGACAGCGAGAACTATTATTTTGCAGTTGAGGCAGAAACTCTGAATACCGGATTAGAAGAGCAGTTGAATCAGTTTGTTGAGCAGCATAAAGATGCAAGGCTGATTATTATTGATACACTGCAGAAGGTAAAGGAAATAGGTGGAGATAAATTCAGTTATGCGGATGACTACCAGAATGTTACACGATTAAAAGCATTCAGTGATAAATATGGTGTTTGCATTCTTCTGGTACATCATACAAGAAAACTGGATTCTTCCGATAGCTTTGAACGTATTTCCGGTACCAATGGTCTGCTGGGAGCTGCAGATGGTGCCTTCGTTATGGAGAAAGAGAAGCGAACAGATAATAAAGCAACGCTGGAAGTTGCGGGACGTGATCAGCAGGATCAGAAAATATATCTGCAGTTTGATCGGGAACATTGTCTGTGGAAATTCGTGAAAAATGATGTGGAGTTATGGAAGAAGCCGCCAAATCCTCTGCTTGATGCAGTAGCTGCATTGATAAAGAATAGCAAAGTGTGGACAGGAAGTGCTACAGAGCTGTCGGCTTTACTTACGGGTATTGAGATAGAAGCCAATGTACTTACCAGAGCTTTGAATATTGCAGTAGATGATTTGCTGGAAGATTATAAGATTCGATATTCCAACAAGCATACCAGTAAAGGAAGTCTGATTAGTCTGCGGTTAATGGATGAAATGACGGTAAGTGACGATATGACGGTTATTTCCGGTACGGAAACGGTACTGAAAACAGCGTCACAATCGTCAGAACCGTCACAGGAAGGAGACACCAATGAGAAACGTACAGATACCGTTTGAGTTGTTTTGCCAGCTTTTACAATACCATTTGATGGAAAATTATAATCTGGAAAATAGCATTAAACAGGGATTGGAAAAGAAATTGGATGCGTTGGTGATGCATGAATTGTATGGGAAATCGAAAAGCGCAGCCACCTTGGAAGAAAGAGAGAAAGCCCGACAGGAGTATCTGGACAGGCGAGGAGTAGCGGAGGAGTTTCGATGGTAGTTTTTTCTGATCACCTTATGACAGGGGCGTGACACGCTCCTGTATCAGTGGCAGATAAGGCAAGGCTTTGGAAGTAAAATCGGAAAGGATTGACAAAGAGAGGGAGCCTTTTTTCGGGGCATCCTTTCTGGTCAGATTGTGAAAGGAGATTTCAACTATGAGACAGGGAAGATTAGGATACAACAGCAGCAATGACAGATATGGATTATTATCAGCAGATTTATGGATTGATACCGGATTTCATTGCGGAGAGTGTCTGGAAGTTCTGGTAGACGGCAAATGGGTAGAGACCAGAATGGAAATGGATGCTGCCCGGAACTGGTATCTGGTAGGAACACCTTATCGTGGTGATCTGGAGTATATCAGAGCCAGGATATAACCGGGAGCAGCTGCATCGACCGTAGGGAGAAAAAGATCTTCGCCCCGCTTCGGTCGGTGCAGAACAGACGTCCTCAGACGTCTTGTACCCCCGGTAGGGCGCAAGGGTACTTTTGATGGACGGAACGGCTGTCGAAAGTGCTTTTGCGTTACTTTTGACAAAAGTAACAAAACCGCCGTATCCGGCACTGTTCTATTAGAAAAGGAAGGGGGAATGCTTATTGAAAAGAACAATCAGTGGAATGATGGGTGCAGGGTCTCTTGCGCATAATCGAAGAGCTTTTATTGCAGAGAACGTGGATTCTGATCGGACGCATCTGAATGTAAAATATTATGATGAGAATCTCCGAAAGGTTTACCATGAGCTGTTTGACGAAGCAGTAGAAAGATATAATGCAGTACAAAAACGAAATGACCGTAAGATTACTGATTACTATGAGAAAATCCGTCAGGGGAAACAGGAGAAATTATTTCATGAGATGATTATCCAGATTGGAAATAAAGATGATATGTCATCAGATACGGTTGAAGGAGAAACGGCTGCTAAAATACTTGACGAATATATGAAGGACTTTCAGCAACGGAATCCGACTTTACGGGTGTTTAATTGTTATCTTCATATGGATGAAGCCACTCCACATCTGCATATTGATTTTGTGCCTTATATATCCGGATGGAAGGGAAAAGGATTGGATACCAAGGTATCATTGAAACAGGCGTTGGCCTCACTCGGATTCAAGGGTGGAACAAAGCATGATTCAGAATGGAACCAATGGATCAATCATGAAAAAGAAGTGCTTGCTGGTGTTATGGAGAGACATGGTATTGAGTGGGAGAAAAAAGGCACACATGAAGAACATTTGTCAGTTTATGATTACAAGAAAAAGGTGCGATCAGAGGAAGTAAAAGCTCTGGAAAAGGAAAATGCCCTCCTGACAGTGCAAAATGAAAGTCTGATTGGACAGATGGTGGAATCCAGAGCTGACATTAAAATATTGGAGCAGACGAAAGCAGATGCAGAAAAAGCTGTAGAAGAAGCTAAAGATAGAGCTGATCATGCGGAAAAGGAAGCTGAGAAGCACGAAAAAAGACTTGAAAATTTAAAACCGATAATAGATAGCATGAATGCTGAAACGGCGGACTTCAAGGAAAAAATAGAAGAGCAGTTACCACAGGCAGGGACTTTGGAATTAGCTTCTTCCTATCGGGAGAAAAAGGCGAAGCCATTGTTTATCCGCATGAAAAATAAAATTGCATCGTTGGCTGTAAGAGTTGAACAGGTCACACAGAAGCTAACAAATGCTCGTATAGAAATTAAAATCTTGAAAAGAGAGAAAAAGTCATTGCAGGAAGAAAATAGTATATTGATTGAGAAAAATAAGGAACTTCAAGAGGAAAACGCAGTACTGAAAAGTATAGCAATTATGTTTGACCGGGTTGTTCGTGTCATGGGTGAAGATACCGTGTTTCTGGCGGTTCGAAAAGATGAAGAGAGGGAAAAATTTGAAAATAGGAAGAAAGAACAGCCGGAAAAAGAACAGAGTGTATTGAAAAGGCTTGAAATAGCCAAACAAACTGTGGCTGTACGAGAAGAGGACAAAATAAAGAGCAAACCAAAGAAATGGAATATGGAAAGGTAGGAATGAATATGGAAAAGCACATTTATGACGAGAATAACGGATTAACTTATTCCTTATATGGAGACTATTACTTGCCAGATTTAGCGGTACCGGAGGAAGAAACGGCGAATTACGGGAAGTATGGGATGTTAAGAAAAAACTATTTGAAAGAGCATAAACAGTGGTACTATCAGTCGATGGTATTATCCGGGAAATTAAATGAACATTTGAACATGGTAGATAAGGAAGCACATGAGATGGTAGAACTTCTGATAAAACAAATGGCGGTGCAGCAAGGGATAACGGAGCAACTGAAAGCGGATGCTCCCATAGTATGGGTACAAAAGATGAATGCGCTGAAGAGTACAGCGGAGGAAATTGTGCTATATGAAATAGTTTATGTTATGTCGCATTAGAAATGAAACACTTGTAAGTGAATAAAGATGCCAACTAGAGGGATTAGGATTATCTATATGCAGTATTTTAAATTAAAATAGTCATAAGCAAAGAGACAAGGTTAAAAATTTATTATGAAACCTTGTCTTTTTGGTTCTTGGGAGTCGTATCAAAGAGAATACTTTGCAATTCTTCTAATCTTTTTTCGAGTTTGCCTATGTAATGATATTGCCAACATATGGTTCCGGGAAGAAGAGCGGCTAAAGCAGCGGACACAATGAGTGGCTTTAGAATACCGTTGTCACTACTGCTTGCAAAAGCATAAAACAGGTTAATGAACAATACATAAAAATAAGAACAAAAAAATAGTAAAT
Organism: Ruminococcus sp. 5_1_39BFAA; assembly: GCF_964240875.1. Lineage (NCBI taxonomy): Bacteria > Bacillati > Bacillota > Clostridia > Eubacteriales > Oscillospiraceae > Ruminococcus > Ruminococcus sp. 5_1_39BFAA. The sequence goes on from NZ_CAXSVO010000017.1 coordinate 79,454, forward strand.
AGCCAGTAAATGATATAAGTTTCTTTAATATACGCATAAAAACTTCACCTCTTCCAAAAACTATTTTAGCGATATTCTCGCTAAAATGCAATAGCGAATATTCCGCTAAGATATGATTGCCATGAGGTGATGACAATGTATCAAAAAATCAGGGATTTGAGAGAAGATAAAGATTTGACCCAGACACAAATTGCAAAGATATTGAATTGTAGTCAGAGAATATATAGTAACTATGAGCGCGGTGAAGTCGATATTCCTACGCAGGTTCTGATTAAGTTGGCAGAATTTCATGGAACAAGCGTAGATTTTCTTCTGGGGCTTACAGACGAAAAGAGACCATATCCAAGGAAGAGAGACAAGTGAACTTCGGATCAGCGTGATGTAGAGAATATATTTCAATTGAAAAGATCATTTGAGAAAGAATCTATTTGTGAATCCCAGATGACCTCTTCAATAACTTTAATACATTCATCGGTTCGTTTGGTAATATCTTGTCCCCAGAAGTGAATTACTGTCCAGCCAAGAAATAGAAGCTTTTTATCAGTTTCCATATCGCGAGTCCGGTTCCGTTCAATTTTTTTAATCCAGTATTCCGGATTTTTCCCCTTCTCTAAACGCAACTTAAGAACTTCCCAGTCTTTTCCGTGAAAGAATTCACTATCACAGAAGATGGCAATTTTGTATTTGGTCAATGCAATGTCCGGCGAACCCGGAAGAACTTTGTAATTCTTGCGATAACGGTAGCCTTTATGCCATAGGGCTTTCCTAAGCCGTACTTCAATAGAAGTGTCAGAGCTGTGTATTTTGCTCATATTTTTTGATATGGCTTCTTGTGTGCGGGACATGATGATTCCTTCTTTGCGTTTTAATAGATGAATATATTTTAACAGGAAGTAGCAAAGGTGTAAATGAGTTGTAAGGAAATAGATGATAGTAATCCCTAAATATCTATATGAGAAAGTATTTGATTGACTGTATAAATGATTTGATTTATACTGAAAAGGTAAAAATTGATTTTAGAAAGAGGTACCCTGAATGACTATTTCAGAACAAATAAAAGTATTATGTGTCCGGTCAAATATCAGTGTGGCAGAATTGGCCCGAAGAGTAGGAACTACTCCACAGAATTTTGGCGGAAAAATGAAGAGGGAGAGCTTTACAGTATCAGAGCTAGAGGATATAGCTGATGCGGTAAATAGTTCATTTGAAAGAAAATTTGTACTGGAAAACGGAGAGGAAATCTGATGGGCACTATTATGAAATATGAACAATATAGCAAGTATTACGATAATAGGGATGTAATTTCTTTGTTTTCTGGTGCTATGGGATTGGATATCGGACTGGCAAAAGCAGGGCTTAATGTTGTCATTGGTCAAGATTTTGACGCTTCCTGCGTAAAAACAATGCGGGCAAATGGACATAAAGTGTTAGAAGGAGATATCAGGGAGATTGAGCCACAACAATTATTAAGTTTAACAGGTTTACATATTGGAGAACCATTTCTTATTTGCGGAGGGCCACCTTGTCAGCCCTTTTCTACAGCAGGAAAAAGACTGGGGATAAATGATCCGAGAGGAAGCCTGTTTATGGATTTTATCCGGATGATTGATTATATCCGCCCCCGATTTTTTGTTATGGAGAACGTAAAAGGAATCATGTCTGCACCGCTTAAGCATGTTCCTTTAGCAGAAAGGGATGAAAAGGATCCTGAGCAGCGTTTGGGAACGGTATTAGACGTAATATTGTCAGAGTTTAATAAGTTGGGATATAAGACGGTTTATGGGGTATTGGATGCTGTTAATTATGGAGTACCACAGTTTAGAGAACGTTTTGTGTTGATTGGGAGCAGAGATAATGAGGATATCTTTTTGCCGATACCAACCCATTTCCAGATGCATCAGAATCAGGAATATCAGTGGCAGTCAGTGAGAAGTGTGATTGAAGACTTAGAATTTGATAGCGGTGAGTGTGCTACCTTAAGTGATGAACGTTTGAAATTTCTCAAGATGGTTCCGCAAGGTGGGAACTGGAGAGATTTACCAGAGGATATAATACCAATAGCGATGGGTGGGGCTTATACATCAGGCGGAGGCAAGGTTGGATTTTATAGGCGGCTTTCTTATGATCAGCCGTCACCAACCGTGGTGACATCTCCTGTTCAGAAAGCTACGATGATGTGTCATCCTACCCAGAACAGACCGTTGAGTGTGAAAGAATATGCCAGAATTCAGCAGTTTCCAGATAACTGGATTTTTACAGGAACCACAGCTGCAAAGTACAGGCAAATTGGTAATGCTGTCCCGGTTGGTTTAGCAGAAGCTATAGGTAAGGCTGTCATAGCTGTTGCTGATAAATCTGCAGTAATAGAGACAAAAAGATTTAGAGGCACAAATGTACATAACAGAATTAAAAATGCGATAGAAATAGGAGGAAATATGTATGCCGTTAAATAATTCCTATGATGAACAGGCCGTTATTCAGGCAATAGCTTCTGCGTTGGAGACATTTTATGGGACATTGATTGAAAAGATAGATGCTTTAAACATACAAAAGGTCATGAAACGAAAAAATCCATATTTATATCGTGCAAAAGCCATGCAGAGTGCTGCGGAAATAGTAGAATCTGTATTGACTGCTTTTGTAAGTTCCAGTGAGGAGACGATATTCGGAAATTGCTTTTTTGAGCCAATTGCCATTGCAGCCAGCGGAGGATATAAGGCTTTGGCAGAAGGCATTGATATTATGATTCAGAACAATGAGACGAATACTATTTCTGCTATTGCGGTTAAAAGTGGACCGTCTGTGTTTAATGCTGATAGCAAAAAGCGACAGGAGCAGAACTTTACAGCAGCCTCTAAATTGGCACAGCAGGCGAAAGCAAGATATGAAGCGTATATCGGTTACTGTTATGGCAAGAAGAAAGAATCTGGACGTGGTAAACCGAAGATGTATCAGGAACTTGCCGGTAAGAGATTCTGGGCAGAATTGACTGGTGATGAAGAATTTTATAAGAAAATTATTGTATATATGGGAACAATGCCGGAACAGTATGTGGCGGACTATAAGGAAAGCTACAATAAGGCAGCGAATAGACTGGTAAGAGAATTTTCCAATAGTTTCTGTAAGGAAGATGGAAGCATTGACTGGGAGAAATTGGTGGAGTTTAATTCGGGGGATTGAGCAATAAAACAAGAAGAGTATTGGAGAGATAAAGATGAGTTTGGCGGAAAAATTAGACAGATATAATATGGAGTATTGGGATTTTAAAAATTCTAAAATTGATGGAATCCACAAAATTGCAAGTTATCCAGCACCAATGGTTGCTCCAATGCAACACGAATTATTACAGTTATTAGTTGACGAAAATCCGGCTTATCATAAGATGCTAGACCCATTTCATGGAACAGGTGTTACTCTTGTAGAAGGGCAGCAAATAGGATTAGAAGTTTTCGGTATTGATATTAATCCTTATGCGCATATTATCGCATTAGCTAAGCTTGAAAAATACGATCCAAATGAAATACAGATGAGTAATGAAATATTATTACAACATATTGAAGTATTGAAAAAAAGCGGAGACTATACAATTCATTGTTTCGATAATATTAATAAATGGTTTAGGAATGATGTTATTAATGACTTATCTGTGATACGAACGGCCATCATGTTACAAAATAATTGTAAAAATAGGCGATACTACTGGCTATGCTTTGGAGAGATTGTAAAAAAATACAGTAATACTAGAACATCCACTTTTAAATTACATGCTAAAGATGAAGAGAAAATAAAAAATATGGAGAATAATATTTATGAAGATTTTAAAAATAAAATTGAAGAGACATATAAATTAATCGGATATCCTCCATTAGGAAAATATAGATTGGAGTGTGGTGATTCAAATAGTATAATGCAAAAAATACCAAAAGAAACATTTGATATTATTTGCACTTCTCCGCCGTATGGTGATAATGGGACAACTGTTACGTATGGACAGTTTTCAATGTTACAATTGTTATGGATAGATAGCAATGATTTTCAATATGATATTTCAAGTATTGATAATTTTTCAAAACTTGATTCACTTAGTCTGGGAGGAACATTATCAAGGAAAAATGCGTTTTATTGTTCACAATTGGTTAATGAATACATAGAAAAGATATCTCCCCATAAACGGAAAAAAATAATGCAGTTTTATGCGGATTATGAAAATTCCTTTCGTGCAATGACACGCTTACTCAAAAAAGGGGGGCGTATGGTACTTACGTTGGGAAATAGGAAGGTGGATGGAATAGAATTTCCATTTACGGAAATAAATGTAGACCTTGCAAAACACTATAATCTGAGTGTCGAGTATGTAATAACGAGAAATATTTTGAATAAAAGAATGCCAAGGAAGGTATCAAGATTGTCAGATGGACAATCTGTCAGCTCTATGTCAAAAGAGACTACTTTATTATTGAAAAAGGGATGCGAAAGATGAAAGAGATTAATGCTAATATTTTAGAAGGTAAATATGAGGATATTCTGGCGGCAGTGCAGAGTCCAGTTATAACATTAACCGAATTAATAAAAAATGCTGCAGATTCGTGCTTGAATAATGAAGATCCCATAATAGTCAGTATATCCGAGGAAAATAGGACAATAGAAATAAGGGACACTGGAGTTGGTATTTGTGAGGAAGAAATTAAACATTTAGGAGAAGCTGGATATTCATCAAAAATGAAAGGGGATAATATTTCTTCACCAATTGCTAATCCGTTTTCAGGTAGTAAAGGATTAGGTTTATTAACAGCTTTTTTCATAGCTGAAGAGCTTGAAATGAAAACGTATTCTAAAAAGGATGAGAAAGCATATTGCATAATTTGGAAAAAAGGTGATCAAAAGTATAACTACGAAGAAATAGAAGAAAAATTTACGGGAACAAAAGTTCTGCTAAAAAGTGTTGATAGTGAAAAGTTAAAGATGATTTTGCTTCCAGAGGAAAAAGTAAAGTTATTTATGACATCGCTGAGATTTTTCACGAATGATACAAATCTACCTAAAATTCAACTAATTATTGATGGACGTGAAGAAAGTTTTTATCCTGTAGAAACACTTGAAGAATATTATCATAAAAATAAGGCAGATAATAAGGGTTTTATTGCCAAAGCAAGTTTTAGGTATGAGGATAATCAAATTACATTGTCTTATGAGGATAATGTAACAGGATTTTATACGTTTGCAGATAAAGTTATTGATTTAAAAGAGAAAAAAAGTGTTGATAGATTTGCAACAGATATAAAGATACCTGAAAAGGGTGTAGTGCCACTTAGAAAAATTAGTGAATCAGAGTTGTTTGATCCGAATTATGTTTCAATAACTGTACCGACGTTCTCTGGAGTTTTTTATACTTGGAGAAATCAGAAGGATGATCAGTTGGAACAGTGGCCAGCAGGCATAAGGATATATGTAAATAATTATAGCTTGTATAGATATCTTGATAAAGATAATGATTGGCTAAACTTGTCAGAGGTCAGTCAGAATGTAAAGGCTACTAACTATAAATTGAAAAATACTTATGGGTATTTGGACATGGATTGTTATAATGAGAATAAAGAAAGCCTAAAAATTTCAAAAGAAAGAAATGATTTTGTAGATTCTCTAGCACAAAGAAAATTTATTAAAATAATGCGAGAGATAGTGGTGGCTGCATTTACAAGAATTGATATTGCTGTAAAAAATCCTCCTATTCAATCACTGGGTATTAGATCCAATACGCTTACTGCTCGTCTCGGGGATAAAATTGAATTAGGTCAAAATGTTATTTGCAATAATATTGGTTTGGATGATGTGAAAGTAAATTATAATAAGTCCGAAATATCTATTGATGAAGAGTGGAATGTACAGACAACAAAAGCAGGTACATATATTGTAGAAGTGTCTTTTGAGCAGACGGTATATAACATTAGTTTGGTTTTTAAGGAGAAGATTCCGGAGTTTTCATTGACGAAAAATTCAATTGAAGTATATAAGGGTAATTCAGTTAATTTGCGGGAATTTATTTCTCGGAGTTCCTGTAAAGATGTATTGCCAGATAATATACAGATAAGTTCGCAATATACAACAACGGTAATAAAAAATGATTTGTTCGGAAAAGATAATGGAGAAGGAAAACATATTATTTTGTATAAATATGGAGACTTTCAAAAAACTTTAATTGTAAATGTTAAAAAGATTGAAAGGCAACCTGGCGGTGGAGCAAGATCAGCTAGAATAGATGCACTGTTTCCGAAAATGGATCAATTGAGAAGTAAATCCTATAAAATTCCAGAACTGATTGATGCGATATCTTCGTATTATACAGAAGCTCCAACCTTGTGTATGGCAGCGGTTAGGATTTTGGTTGAATCATCATGTAAAACATTTTTCCAATATATGAAAGATGAAGAAAATAATTTTAGTTTCCCTAGTTTGGTAAGTCGAACATTAATTTTACAGAGCTGTGTTGAGACGGCACCGGATTATCAGAAATATGTTGCAACGCAATCTCCTGAGTTCATTAGTGCATTTAAAACCATTTCAAATCAATACAAAATAACGTTGTCAAAAGACGTCAAAGCCAATATTAATAATCATGTGAATACGATTGGTTTGAATATGTTTGTACATAATCCACAGGTTATTGCTTCAGATGCAACGGTGTTTATGTCGATGCAGGTATTCGCTCCGATGCTTAATTTCATTTATGATATATTATTAATTGAAAAATAATAAAGATATAATGGCTACATTTTGGCTACAAAATTTTTAGAAACTACAGATTTTCTGCCGAAAATAATATAATCGAGACAATAAAGCCATAGAAAACAGCCATTTATCACCAGATATTGCAATCTCAAAGTCCGTGAAGGTGGACGTACTGTTGGATCAGGCCGTGTTGCTACCGTTATCGAGTAATTTGAATATTGCTTGAATTTAAGGGGCTTTCCGAGAGATCGGGAAGCCCTTTTTTTCAGTTTTGAGGAAGTGGTAACCGTGCCGTGAGTTTATTTTGAGTTTGAAAGTCTGGAAAATTGATACAAATTTTAGACGAAACTGCCCAAAATGCCTGAAAACAGTAGAGAATAATGGAGAAGTGATATGTTAGAATGCTCCTTAAAACCATGAAGGTGGACGTACTGTTGGAACAGTCCGTGCTGCTGTTGGCAAGTAATTATGGATAATCGAACGGATTTGGGTCCAAGCATAAGATTACCCGGAGAACTATCGTTTTCCGGGTTTTTCTGATATTTAATATTGAAGCATTGGGAAACCGAGAGAGTAAAGCAAACAGCACTGCTTACTCCCTGGACTACAGGTGCTCATAGTATTTGGAGACATGATTTTTAAATTTGTCAAACAAGGGGTAATACACATTTATGATATCGCTGAATTTTTCAGCGGCAAAAGTACCGTCATAGTCATGGGCAAGCTGATTTCTTACGCGAAGCATTTGCATCCATTGGTCATCATCAATGATGCGGTTGGTAAAAGCCTGCTGGAGCGTTTCTCGGGGAGAGCCGATTGCAAAGTCCAGGATTTCCATCTGTTTGATAAGAATATCCTTCATTACTTTCCAGGAAATGTCAAAAGTAAGATTAAAGTTTAGTACCGTTCCCTCCAGGACAAAATCCTTCTCCGGATCGGCATGCAGGCTTTTTTGCAGGTTTTTGAGACTTTTGCAAAAGGTATTATAACGGTTAATAGATTTGTTTTCCATGTTTTTTTATGTCCTCCAGCAGAAATGGATTGTTGATGCTGTCATAATCAAAAATATCTATTTTACGGAGCGTGTCTATTTCCGCCAATTCCTCTTCCAGTTTTAAAAGATCCCTGCATCCATAAACAACAAAATCTATATCACTGGTCGATGTTGCTGTGCCAGTAGCGAAAGAGCCGAAGAGATCCAATCTCTGGACGTAATTCTTCTTACAGATTGCGGTTACTTTTTCGATGAGCTGCGAAATCGGCATTACATTCATGATAAAATCTCCTGATATGATACGGTGTATATTTTGAATTTTAGCAGTTGCAGCCGCAAAAGACAAGGGGAATCCGATAAAATAGCTTGGCAGAAATAAAATTGCCCCGATCAGCAATCCGCCGCAGTCGATGAATCATGCGTGTGGTTTGCTGTTAGCGATTTCATGAGCTGTCGCTGATGTGATTTCATCGCTTGTCAACAGGTTGCTCAGTTTTCTGTCTTTATTT